>QHXC01000229.1 GCA_003222815.1 Acidobacteriota bacterium
ATTTCAAACGCAGTTCCAGACATTATCGTACTCCCGTTCAGTACATTCATTGTTTCCTGACTCTCCTATCAATGGATGTGTGTGACTACGGCGATGATCAATGCCGCCAGCGCGCTTCCAAAAAGCAACAGGACGGGCAGGCTGAAAGGCTTGTTGAACCAGGGCCGTGCGATTCCATTGTGTTCCCGCTGGCGCTCTTCGCGCAGAAGCTCGGTCAGCATCTTGCGTTGCTCGATTGTTTTGACGCAATGCAAAGCACGTTTGGCGGCGTCGTATCCCTTTTGGGGAGTGCGCAGCTTGAAGCTGAGTTGCGCCATCAGGAAATGGGCCGCGAAACTGTGTTCGTCGAGTCTCGCAGCCGTTTCAAGCTGATCGATCGCGGGATAGATGTTGTACGTCAGTGCTTGCGCCATTCCCAGGAACACGTGAGCATCAGTGAAATCAGGCGCGTGCTCAATGCAGCGGGAAAGTGCCGCAACCGCTTGCGCGGCTTCTCCCGACTGAAGATGGGTGATCCCTTCCTGGAAAGATTGCCTGGCCTGCACGGAAAGCGTGGGCGGTGGGCTGGATTGCAAGGCATCCGGAAGTTCTACCAGTTCGTTCTGTATTGACAGAGCAGTGTTCGTCATTTCGTTACCTCAATCAAACCAGGTCGCGTTCCCCACTGCGGACGTGATAGCCCTGCTCGACCGTCAAAACAAAGACACGGCCGTCACCAATCTCCCCGGTACGCCCGGTTTCAATGATCGTTTTCACTGCGTCATCCACCATTTCGTTGGAGACGACGACCTCGATCATGATTTTGGGCAACAGCGTGACGGTGTATTCAGTCCCGCGGTAAACGGCTTTGTGACCTTTCTGGCGGCCGTGACCGCGGACTTCGGTCACGGTCATACCAGAGATATTGAGCTTGGTCAGGGCATCCTTCACTTCTTCCAGTTTGTTGGGACGAACGATTGCTTTGATAAGTTTCATAGATGTCTCCTAGACGTCGTCATTTAGTCTGCCGCTACGCCTTCTTCTTCTTTCAGCACAAACTCCGGATAGCAAAGAGCGCCCATCTCGGGAATATCCAGGCCTTCCAGTTCATCGGCGGCAGAAACCCGTTGCCCAACGATGACGTCGATGACCCAGTTGGCAACATACGACAGGCTAAACACGAAGCCCAGTAATGTGCCGACGCCGATTAATTGCGCCAGGAGTTGTGACGCATCTCCGTAGAACAAGCCGGTGACAGAACCGTTGACGCCATTCCAGCTGCCGCCGTAGTTCGAAGTGCCATCCGCAAACAATCCGACGGAGATCACACCCCATAGCCCGTTCGCAGCGTGAACCGAAATGGCGCCGACGGGATCATCTACCTTGAGAACGCGCTCGACGAATTCGACGCTCAGACAAACCAGCAGGCCGGCGGTAAGGCCGATGATGGTGGCCCCAACCGTATTCACGAATCCGCTGGGAGCTGTGATTGCCACCAAACCCGCCAGCAGGCCGTTGCCGGACATCGAGGCATCGGGTTTCCCGTACCGCATCCACATGTAAAGGATCGCGCCGAAAGAGCCCGTACAACCGGCGAGCATCGTGTTCACCGCAATTGAACCGATTCGCAATGCGCCGTTGCCCGAAGCGGCAAGCGTACTTCCCGGATTGAAACCGAACCATCCGAAGGCCAGAATGAAACAACCCAGCAGCACGATGACGATGTCGTGTCCAGGCATAGCGTTCGGCTTGCCATCGCGATTGTATTTACCGATTCGCGCGCCAATCATCATCGAGACCGCCAACGCAGTGAGGCCGCCGACGGAGTGCACGACGCCCGAGCCGGCAAAATCGGAATAACCGTGACCCAAGCCGAAGTTCACACCGAGTTGCGACAGCCAGCCTCCACCCCATGCCCAGTTGGCGAAGATGGGATACGTTATCGCACCGATGAACACGGATGAGAGGCAAAATGCGACGTACTTCCAACGCTCAGCACAAGAGCCCGTCACGATTGTCAACGCCGTGTCCATAAACACCATCTGGAACAGGAACATCACCATGACAGCGACGTCATAGGTCCCGCCTTGGGTCAGAAAGAAGCCGTGCGTACCCCATAGACCCCAGGTCTTTCCAAAGAGGTTAACGGCATACTCCGAATTTAGAGAGGCTGCGCCGCCCAAAGTGGAGTATGGGGCCCCACCGCCCATCTGCAAGGCGAACCCGCAGACCCAATAGGCAAACAACCCGAAGCCGTACACCATGAAGTTCATCATCATGGTGTGATTGGCGTTCTTCGCGCGGCAGAGGCCGGTTTCTACCAGAGCGAAGCCCGCCTGCATGAACATGACGAGGAAGCCTGTGATCAGGGTCCAAACAAAATTGATAGCAATCCGGTTCTGACCGGCTTGATTGACGAGATCCGCCAGAGTCAGTCCTTTTTTCGCGTCGGCTGCCACAACATCACTAACCGTTCCTGTCTTCGTGCCACCGGGATCGCCTTTGGCCAGCTCGTCAGTCGAAGGAGGTTGAGCCGCCTTCACGTCCAAAGGCACGTCCATGGCTGGCGCAGCGGCAGCCGGGGCCGCCGGTGCGGGTGCGGCTTGAGCGGGCGCAGGCGTAGCTTGAGCGGGCGCAGGTGTGGGAGCTTGCGCCCATCCTGCCAGCACGCCTAAAAACAGCACAACTGCAACCATCGACAAACACCGATTTCTTCTCTTCGAGAATGCCATCTCTTGTCTCCTTGCGACCGATTCGGTTAAATTTCCTAAACCTTCCAGATTGCTTCCCTCAAATGGGCTCCGTTCAGAACAACCAGAATCCCAACCAGGCTGATAATTAATCCCACCACGGACAAGACGAACCGTGCCCCCAATGATTGCGTCATCGTGAGCCCAACGACCGGCACTAGCCATCCGGCAAGCGCTAACAAAATCCCGAAAAGTTTCATATGCTTCTCCCGTTGCCTGGTTCCAGGCTATCGTGCAGACTCAGTGCTCTTGGCCCGGTAGAAACCGGCAGCCGAAACAATCAGCAATGCCAAACCGACTAGTGTGACCAACATGCCCAAGCCTGCCAGTCCCGCGACGAATGCGGTAAAGCCGGCAAGCGTCGTGCCCAAGAGAGTTCCTTGTTGTGGAGTCGCAGCCATCGCAATTTCTCCTTTTTAGTGTCGCCCGCGCTCAAACGCAGAATTTTGCGTATAAAAACAAAAAAGTCCTCAACCCCGCGAAGGGATTGAAGACTTCGTCGTCAAAAGGCGCACATCGTTGTGACGCGTGCGCAGTTTTATCTTTATATTTTCTTTATGTCAATAACAATCTTCACATAAAAATCTCGACATACGATTTTCTAACCGAGGGGTGTCTATTCCTACTGCTGTGTCGGGCAAGAGCAGGTGTATACGTTCGGCGAAGTCGAAGGCGCGTTCATCGAGACATAGACCGGTCGCCAGATAGCGCGCATTTCCCATCATCCACTCCGTATTCGGCGGATCTTCCTTGGGCATCAAACGGAATCGATCCAAATAGAGCAGCCGTCCGTTCACGCGGAGGGAGGTTTCCGAGGAGAACTCGTCGAATTGCCAGATCTCGCCCCGCCCGACTCGACCCGCCATCAGCCCCGCCCGACTCGACCCGCCATCAGGCCTTCCCAGAAGCAGAGCCGGGCGCCAGGTTCAACATCGATGGATGTGTTTTGGCACACCCGCGCTCCGCAGAAAGGAATGAGGGGATCATAGTAGATGTGCAGCTCGCCTCCGGTCTCAACGCGAATGCGGTTGGTTTGAATCGCGCGCTTACCATTGAGCTTCAACCCCCGGCCTTTTCGCCGGCGCGCCACTTCACCTGCTGTGAAGATCATGAGCTTTTCGGCCTCACGGGGAGTTAAGTGCACGGAAAACCTCTTCTCGGTAGAAAAACCTTAGCCACAATCCGGCTAAACAACCGCGATCTATAACACGGCAGTTACAAGCAAAACATCCATCATTTTTGTCGGACGCTTCACGGCTTCAGGTTGAAACTGACCTCTACATCGAGCTCGACCGGAACGGGCACATCTTTTAATTTACCGGGCTCGAAGCGCCATTGCTTCATCGCATTGACGGCGTTGCGATCCAATTCGGGATTGAGGCTTCGCAAGACCCGGGTGACGCTCATCGTACCGTCGGTTTGGACGATAGCCTGGACGACCACGGTTCCCTGCGTTAGAGCTTCCCTGGCCGCATCCGAGTACTGGGGATCGACACGCGTCATGAGCTTGGGTGCCGTGACGCCTCCACCCACTCGGAAGACTCCTTCCATCGAGCCCATCCAGCCAATGCCCTGCGGGATCGGCCCGCTCGTAGGAGTTTGCGGGGATACGTCGCGGGCTTCAGCAATCTCCGGCACAACGGCTTCCTGAATCTGCGGCTGTCCCATCAAAGGAAACGACGTAAATGCCAGGCCAGCCGTAACCACCAGGAGTGCAGCCATTGCGGCGTACGACCATACGAGTCGAGGCCTCGAAATTGGGCAATCCATCAGCAGAGAACGCAGGCGCCGGATCAGATGACGTTTGTAAAGAAACAAGGGCGCCGGTAACACTGCCCGGTTCGGATGAGCGCCTGCCATGCTGAGTAAAGCATCGATGTAGGGGTCGGGTGTTGCAGTCAGCCGAATGACTTCGGCGTCCACTAGCTGTTCGCGAGCGAGTCTTGCCTGGCTGAGCAGCCACCATACGGCGGGATGGAACCATAGGCAGGCTCCAACCCGTTCTTCAATCACCGTGACAAGCCAGTCGTTTCGCTTCACGTGCAGGAGTTCGTGGCACACGATTGCACACTGCGCGTCTTGCTTCAGGGTGAGAAACGATTCCGGCAAGAAGACGATCGGACGAAACAATCCGAACGTGACGGGTCCCATGTCGTTCGTGGAGATACAAACGAGGGCGTCCCGTTTAATGAGCTTTCGTGCCGATCGCACGGACTCCGGAAAGTACTGTAGTGGTACAGCAGCACTTCTGTAGCGGCAGATCTGATACAGTCCCGCAAGGAACCAACAAAGTCTCGCCACGATTCCGGCAAACAACGTCCACCCGACAATTCCCCTCCACGGAAGCGCGGCGCCGACGGCCGGTTTGCTGGGAGTGACCTTGGCTACATCCGGAAGTTCCGGATACGAACCGGTTGCGCTTGGGACAAAAGGATGCTGCCAAGGCTGAATCAAAGGGAGCACGATGCACGCAAGCAGCAATGCGTAGCAGTAGGCAAGATGCGAGCGCGGGTGACGAATTCGAAAGATCGCCGGGAGAGCAGCACCAATCAGAGCTAAGACGGATACCTGGGCCGCCCAGGACAAGAAGTTCTGTAGAGATAGCACCGGCATCATGATTTCCTCCTCTGCTTCTTCAGGAGTTCGCTGATCTCATCGAGTTCCTTCTGGCTGATCTTCTTGTTTTGGGCCAGATGGACGAGCAGCGGTTTTGCGGAGCCATCGAAGACGCGTTTCACAAACTCGTGAACCATGCTGCCGACGACCTGAACCTGCGATTCCGTTGGGCTGTACACGTAAGCACGATCGCGCGGTGTTTTGGTCAGCCGGCCCTTCTGCTCGAGAATCCCCATCATCGTCATGACGGTCGTATACGCAATCTTCCGGCTCTTGAGGAGTTCCTCATAAACTTCGCGCACTGTCGCGGTGCCAAGCTGCCAGACGATTTTCATGATCTCGAGCTCCTGACCGGTAAGTACTGGTTTTTTGCCTTTCAATGCGGCTCCTTTACCTCAGGTTGAAATTGATCTCGACGTTCAATGCGACTGGAACCGGCTTGCCGTTCATGCGGGCCGGCCTAAACCTCCACTGAACAACTGCGGCAATCGCCTTTTCGTCCAGCCCGAAGCCGACACCGCGAGCGACTCGGACGACCTTGACGGTTCCGTCTTCCAGGACGATCGTATCGAGAACCACTCTTCCTTGAAATCGAGCCTTTCGGGCCTCTTCAGAGTATTCCGGAAGAATTTGCGTAACAAGTACGGGACTCGAGATGCCACCGCCGATGTGAAATGGTGTGTCGCCATATCCGCCATTTTTCCCCGGGCCTACGCCTGGTCCTTTGCCTGCGCCGATACCATGATCGTCGCCGGTTCCGACACCGAACCCGTTTCCAGAACCGGCAGAAGGCGGACCCGTAATCCCATCAGGGTCTCCAATGTTCAGGAGATTCAGCTGTGGCAGTGAGGCGAGTTGCGGAGCGACAACCGAGGGCTCTACGATCAACGTCGGATCGAGGTTCTTCGCAGGCTCCGGATCCGGAGGCGCCAACTGTTTGTCGGCTGCTCTTGGAAGTTTGCCCAGCGATGGTGGAGTGAGTTTATGCTTGCCGCCGCCACCCCCACCGCTCGACATCATCCCATGGACCAGCACGGATAACAGGCGCGGCACTCTGGCCCTGTGTTTCGACCACATTTCCGGGACTTCGACCGGTGTTGCCGTGAGCTGGATGGGTTTTGGGGGGTTCCTTTGCTCCTCCCAGAATTCACTCAACTGATGGATGAGCGAGAAAAACCATGGTTTCGACTCGGATGCCGCCGTCACTGTTGCAAATAGTTTCGTCATCAAGCCCCCAGTTCCTAATTGTTGCGGCTCATTTAGTACTATAACACTAGTACTTAAGAACAGGCAGAGTCAACAAAACAGTGCGAAAGCGAATCAGAGACGTTTACAAGACAAATCTATGCCGCAATCTCCAGCGCCTGGCTGTTTCGCATCGCCGGAATCGGATCACCGTCTTCGACACGCCCAAGAGGCACTTTCTTCCTCCTATCAAGGGCTCATCGTTCCCGGCCGACACGTGGATGAGCCCGAACATTCTCGTTCGGGTCCGAAATCCGGAAAATAGAACAGGAGCTTCGCTACGTCCACCTACTCAGGACTTAGAAAATGAGAATGATTTTCATTTGCATCTTGACAGTCCCGAGGGGGCTGTACTACCTTTCGTTCTTCGTTCTGAGGGTAAAGAAGAAGAAGGCGCGCTGCTGGTGACAACGCGCCTTCAGAGTTGCGCCGTTCGAGTTAAGGCAAACAACGCGTGGCCATTCTAGGCACGCCTGCGTTTCACGGTCAACCTACATCTACCCCTGCTCCGGAACAGTCCCTTCACGTCGGCGGCTACGGGTCATTCCGGTTCGAAGCCAACGACATTCCCGATCGGCAGTTTGTCCCCGGCGGTTCCGCAAAAGGATTCACTTTCCGCCGCTTTGTTCTAACGACGGATTCCAAGCTGAGCGACAGACTTCGCGTGTACAGCGAAACCGAGTTTGAACGCCTGCTGGAAATTGGAGTTGAGAAAAAGGCCATACGCGAATCCGGAGGCGTGAAGTTTGCACAGGAAGTTGAAGGAAACAGCGGCGGAGAAGTGAGCATCGAGCAGCTTTGGCTGCAATTCGATCTCGGAGGTGGTCAGGCTATCCGCGCCGGTATTGTTTTGCCACCGCTTGGCAGGTTCAACATCAATCACGACGACGACTACTGGGATCTGCCGCGCCGAACCCTTGTCGACCGAGACGCCCCGGTCGTCCCCGTCAAGACAGCATGGCGCGAGGCAGGCGCCGGACTGGTTGGTTCATTCAATGTTGGCCGACAGTCCAAAGTCAGCTACCAGGCCTACGTGCTGGGCGGCAGCACGCTCGACTTCAATCTGGAAAATGTTGCCCAGACGCGAGTGCCCGGGCGAAGCAAGCAGGTATTGGAGGCCGCGGTTCGCCTGAAGTCCGGCGCCGTGGATGGCACGAAGAACGCAGAAGCGTTTAGCTGGCGGCTTGCTGTCAGTCCGACGCTGGCGGGAGAGATCGCCGTTTCCGGCTATCACGGCAAGTACACTCCGCATTTCCTTTCCATCTCCGAGCCGATCCATTCGCTTGGCCTGGACGGCAAGTGGCGGTTCGGAAAGTTCGAAGTCGAAGGCGAAGGGATCTACAGCGCCTTCGGTAACACGCAAACTGTCGCCGCTGCGTTTGCCGATGCGGTTGCGAATTCAAGTGTCGAAACCAGTAGCGCCGAGGCATCTCCATTGGAAAGCGAAATCGAAATCGGGCTCGACGGACTGGCGCGCCGCCGCTACGGCTTTTGGACCGATTTCAAATATCACTGGCGGCCGGGCTTCCTGAAGAAGACGTTCCTCGGGAAGGGCTTTGAAGATCCTCAGATCATTCCGATCCTCCGTTACGAGCGGGTATGGATCAATCAGGAGATCGAGGAGTTGGCATTCCGGGGCGGAGCGATTCAGGGCCTGGACCTCGTGAGCCGGCAGCAGCACCGCGTCACCGCAGGTATCAACTACCGGCCGCTGCAACGCGTCGGTTTCCAGTTCGCCTACGAGCACAATGGGCGGCGCGCCGGCGATCGGCTGATCTTCCCCGAAGTTGCCGTCGGCTCCAGCAATGGTTTCTTGATGGGAGTAACGTTCAGTTTTTGAGACCCATGCGATACGGACTGCTTGCCTTCGCCGTTCCCGCAGGAATCCTGACCTTCGGGCACACATGTGAAGCGCAGGTTTTTCTCACTGAGGATCAAGCTCTACGCAGTCTCTTCGGCAACTGCCGGATCGAGCGGCGCGAGAAAGCGCTAACCGACGAGGACCGCCAAGCCTTGTTGAAAGCCACTGGACTGCGCTTCCCGGAGTCTTCGTTCAGGTTTCTGGTTGCCGAGCGCAATGGAGCCACTATCGGCTATTCGCTGGTCATGAACGAAATCGGAAAGAGCGAACCGATCACGTTCATGGTCGCCATGAGCCCGGAACACCGCGTGGTGGACGTTCTGGTGATGGTTTTCCGGGAAAGCCGCGGCGCCGAAATTCGAGAGAAGCGCTTCCTGCGCCAGTTTCAAGGAAAGAAGTCTGCAGATCCGATCACTATCAATAACGATATCGTCAATTACAGCGGGGCTACCCTCTCTTCAAAAGCGATCACGCGCGGTGTGAAGCGAGCGCTCGGGCTATTCAATCACTTCTATCCGGTCTCCGGATCAAGCCAAAGGGTTTCACCCGCCTTCATGCTGCCGGCATTGCCCATGCCGCACCAGATCGGAACTTATCGCCAGGTGCGATACATGATGGGGACGCTGTGCGATATTCGCCTGCATGCCGGCTCCAGCGCGCACGCGAGTGCGGCAGCGTCAGCGGCATTTTCCGAGATCCGCAGGCTGGACA
>QHXC01000230.1 GCA_003222815.1 Acidobacteriota bacterium
TTCGGCATGGGAAAGAAAGGATTGGACCGCCTCAATCTCCGAAATTTCTAACGAAGAGCCGGCGATTGCAAGTTTCTCGACGGCCTGGGCAAGAAGCGGAATGTCATTAAACGGCACTCGGCGCTCGCGGAGATACGACATCGCTTCGGACGTTATCGTATGCTCAGCCTCAAGTTTCTGCTCATCGAGCATCGGTGCCAGTTCAGCAAGCGACAGCCTGCCGGCATCGGTGGAGACATATCGGCCAAGCAATTCTTTCAGCCGATGATATTCGAGTGCTTCGAGAGAAAAATCCATCTACTTGGTCGCGCGCAAACCGTATTCCCCTCCTTGCAAACTTCCGTATAGTTCACTACGACTACACAGGGCCTACAGTCTGTTTATGAGGCTGGCGACAACTGCGGCCCCGTAACCGTTATCGATGTTGACCACGGTCACGTTCGAGGCGCAACTGTTCAGCATTCCCAGAAGGGCAGCTATCCCATTGAAGCTCGCGCCGTAGCCGACACTAGTTGGAACCGCAATCACGGGAACGGAAACCAGCCCGCCGACAACGCTGGGCAGAGCGCCTTCCATGCCGGCGATGACGATCACGACACGTGCCTCGAGCAAACGCTCACGCCGGTCAAGTAATCGATGAAGGCCGGCAACTCCGACGTCGTAAAGAGAATCAATGCTGTTGCCCATCACCTTCAGCGTCACGACCGCTTCTTCGGCAATCGGCATATCTGAGGTACCGGCCGACACCACCATGACGTTGCCTTTGCCATAAATCTGGGTATCTTTCCGAACGGCAATCGCGCGCGCGCCTTCATGATACTCGGCTTCGGGAGCGATCTGCTTAACGCGTTCGAAGTACGCCGATGTCGCGCGCGTGATCAGAATGTTGTGGTCATGCTTGTACATTGATTCGACGATGCGCGCCACCTGGTCCACCGTTTTGCCGCCTCCGAAAATCACTTCAGGAAAGCCCTGCCGCAGCCATCGATGGTGATCCACATTGGCGAACCCCAAATCCTCGAAAGGAAGCAAGCGCAAGCGGTGCAAAGCATCGTCAACCGACAGCGCACCTGCTTTGTGTTCTTCCAGGATTTTACGGATTTGCTCTTCAGTCATACGCTGTAGCGTTTCGCCGCTACAGGAGAATCAACTCCATGTAACATTCTAGCGGACGGTTGGGTGTATTCAGAGGATCATGAAAGAGGACCTGTATTTCTTTTCGCGAAATGCGCGATTGCAGGTAGGCATGATAGAGCCTTCTGCCCAATCCATAGCCAAGTAACTGGCTAAGCATTCTCATTGTTTTTTTCCGACCCGCCCTGGCATCGATCGCCGCACGGAGCGCGGCGAAATGTTGCGCCCCCGGCCGCTTACCCGGATCGACAAGGAGGGTGATGGCGCGAGTAAGCTGGTCATTGTATCCGATCTGGCTTAGAACCCGATCCTCAAGCGATTCGATACCATCTCGCGAGGAGTCGAGGAGTTTGGAGCAGAAATAACCTAGCCCGTTCTCGATTACAGTGACGAAGAACTGATCGCCGGCTGCCCTTTCAGTGGGCTTCTCCAGTTCGCCGCGACACGCCTGGTGGATGAACCGGGCGAATTCTTCGGCTGCGGGACCCAACTGAAAGCGATCGATAAGGGCCGAGTTCAGCTCGGGAATCGGCATCGAGGTGACTGCCGATCCGGCCTTTTTCATGGCGAGAAAGTCCATCATCACTTCCATGAGTGTCTGCGCAAGTAGCGTCCAGTCCCCCGATGAATCCTCCTCAATGCACTTGTGAAGGTACTGCCGGAACGATTCGTATTTTTCGATGGGGGTGGCATTGAAGACGCAATACTGGCCGTCTCGCAGGCGGACAGCGCGGGCATCATGAAGACCTCGTTCCTGCAGCTTCCAATAAACGCTATCCACATTCTGAAGGATCAGTAATTCCTTCGAAGCGATTCCTTTCTTTTCCAGAATCGCTCGGACCCGCCCAGGTAAATGATTGGCTGCAAGGTGAGACTCTCCGAATATGACGATTAAGGTGCGCGACGGGTCGCTTTCAATGAGGCGCACAATTCGTCGGGCTACCCCCTGGTCGCGACGGCTGATGCTTCGCATATCATTCCGGGGATGACAATCGATCCCATAGACAGGAATTTTCAGCTCACGGGCTGTATCGAAGATGGCCTTGTATCCGTTCCAATCGCACCCCCACTCTTGGTCGTAGCGAATGCCGTCCAGAAATTCCTGTTCGGAGATTCTGCCCGACATCCATCGCTCGAGGACGTTCTGGCTTCTCGCAAAAACGGGCTCGACCGCAAGTGCAAGGTTGAGATTCCGCCCGGCAAGTTCCCGGACGAACTGTGCCGCGTAGTTCTGGCCTCTGGATAGAGCATGGTAGTCGCCGATCCAGACCAAATTCGCATCGGAGGCTTCCTCCAGGATGACATCCGCCTGGCAAATGGCCTGAAAAGTCTGGAATTCCCGATTGAAGTCGCGGATATATTTCCCGCCCGAGGAGACGGTAAATTCCCCGATTCCGTTTTGAATCCTCCGGACGGCTGCCCGTTTAAGGGCAATAACCTCTCTAAGACGTTGCTTGGAATACGTCATAGTGCGTTAGACTTAAAGACCGGGACATTGGGAGCTAAGTGTTGATTTGGCGCAAGTTAAAGATTACGCTCAACATGATTAAGTTTGAGCACACGGTCTTCGCTCTTCCTCTTGCACTTTTAGGGGCAATCTTGGCCCGGAAGGGTCTGCCGACGGCGTGGCAGACGTGCTGGATCGTGGTGGCGATGGTTGGGGCCAGAAGCGCCGCAATGGCTTTTAACCGAATCGTGGACCTCCGATACGACAGGCTAAATCCGAGAACACGGGAGCGCGCGCTGCCGATGGGCACTCTCTCCATACAGTCCGCGGTCCTTTTCACGATCGCGATGTCGGTCCTGTTCGTGTTCTCAGCGCGGCACCTGAACGCTTTATGTTTTTACCTGTCGTTTCCGACACTGGCCATTTTGTTGTTCTATTCTTATACCAAGCGGTTCACTACGCTCAGTCATCTCGTGCTGGGTTTTGCCGTGGGCTGCGCGCCGCTCGCGGCATGGCTCGCCATCCGCGGGGAATTTGCGTGGCCGCCCGTTCTGTTAAGCGGTGCCGTGATGTTCTGGGTGGCGGGATTCGATGTGATTTACGCGCTTCAAGATACTGAATTTGATCGAACGGCGAATCTTCTTTCTCTGCCTTCAAAATTCGGTGTGCCTGCGGCGCTGCGAATTTCAACTCTGTTTCATGGTGTAACGGTGGTTTTGCTCGTTCGAACCGCGATGCTGGTGAACTCGGGATGGATCGCATACGCCGGAATCGCCATGGTTGCCGCGATTCTTTATTGGGAACATTGGATCGTTAAGCCGCAGGACTTCAGCCGCGTCAATGTTGCTTTTTTTAATTTGAACGGATATATCAGCATTCTATTGCTGCTGACATTCGCTGGGGACATATTGATAAGGTGAACAACTACTTGATGCTGACTCTGATCCTTCCCCCTGAGCGTACTCCTCTTTTCCCGCGCGATCACTGGAATGCCCTATACCAATGGAACGCTTTCGATATTTTCATCCTCATCCCTTACCTGACGATTCTGAGTATTCTCGCGATATACGGTATTCATCGGTATTACCTTGTGTATTTATATCTGAAGAACAAAGACAAGGTCGCGCAACCAACAAGATGTACGTGGTGGAGCGGCTCGTCGACGCCGTATGCAAGATCCGGTATTCGCGAGAGCTTCTCGAGATCCAGGTCCTTGACGATTCCACAGACGGCACGGTCGAGATTGCCGCAGCTTGTGTCGACAAGTATCGCGAGCTTGGGTTTAGTATTCACCACATCCACCGAACCAACCGTTACGGATTCAAGGCCGGAGCGCTCGAGCATGGTCTTAAGCTGGCTTCAGGCGAACTGATCGCGATCTTCGATGCGGATTTCATTCCTGCGCCGGGTTTCCTGGAGGATGTAGTCGATTACTTCAGCGACGCGCAAGTGGGCATGGTCCAGGCGCGCTGGGGACACATCAATCGCGAATATTCGCTGTTGACACAGGTCGAGTCGGTGATTCTCGATGGCCATTTCATGATCGAACACGGCGGGCGGCACCTGTCGGGCCGCTTCTTCAACTTCAATGGAACGGCAGGAATTTGGCGGCGACAGGCAATTGAGACATCTGGAGGTTGGGAACACGACACGCTGACGGAAGACACCGACCTCAGCTATCGTGCACAAATGGCCGGGTGGAAATTTCTATATCTTCCGCACATCGTTTGTCCCGCAGAGCTCCCGGTCGAAATGAATTCATTCAAGACACAACAGTCGCGGTGGGCAAAAGGTCTCGTGCAAACGGCCATCAAGCTGCTTCCACGAATCATGCGAAGCAAGCTGGCGTGGAAGATCAAGGTCGAAGCGTTCTTCCATCTCACGGCGAATATTTCCTACCCGCTGATGATTGCGCTCTCGCTGTTGCTGCTGCCTGCGATGATCGTGAGATTTAATCAGGGCTGGTTTCAGATGCTTTACATCGATCTACCGCTGTGGCTCGCCTCCACCGCGTCCGTTTCCACCTTCTATCTGATCTCGCAACGGGAGCTTTATCCGGACTGGAGGATTCGACTGAAATACCTTCCGTTCCTAATGTCGCTCGGAATTGGGCTATCCCTAAGCAACTCGAAGGCGGTGATGGAAGCCCTGCTCGGAATTGAAAGCAGCTTCAAGAGAACCCCGAAGTACAGGATCGAGAGCAAGAAGGACCGTTGGGCCACAAAGAAATACTTGAGGCGAACCGGCGTGATGCCGTTATTCGAACTGAGCCTCGGTGCGTACTTTGCGCTCGTGGTTTTGTATGCATTCACAAATCAAAATTATCCGACGATTCCATTCTTGATGCTGTTCGTTGTCGGATTCACGTACATGGGCCTGATGTCGATATTGCACATGACGTTGCACAAATGGCTACGGGGCCTCTAAGAGGAACGCCGGGCTAAGGACTCGCGTTCACTTTCGTTATGAAAAGATCTCTTTTGGTATTGCTTCTCAGCGTCCTCCCGCTGCTGGCTATAGAAAAGGAACCTCTGGCGGAGTACAAAGAGCGGCGCGAACGGCTGGAGCAGCGCATCAAAGGAAACGTTCTGGTTCTGCGCGCGGCACCCGAGGAGGAACTGGTCGAGTATCAGCAAGAGCGCAATTTCTACTATGTCACCGGCTTCGATGAGCCAAACGCGATCTTGCTCCTCGACGCGGCGTCGACGCCGCCGGAGGATGTTCTGTTCCTTCCGGAACGAAAGCCGTTAGAGGAGCGCTGGACTGGGGCAAAATTGGGACCGGGACCGGAGGCCGAAACGGCCACCGGCTTTTCGAAAGTCCTGCCGGTGTCCGAATTTGACGCGACTCTCAAGAAAGCTTCCGAGCGGGCGAAGTCGGTTTACGGAGTTAAAGAAGTTGTAAACGATATCGCGCACCTTCGCCAAACAAAGTCGCCCACGGAAGTTGCTCTGCTCGAGAAGGCCGTTCGGATCACGCTGAAGGCTCAGGAGGCGGCAGCCCGGACCATTGCGCCGGGTGTCATGGAGTATGAAGTCGAGGCGGCGCTCGAGTACGAATTTCGACGCAATGGAGCCGAACGGCCTGGCTTCCCTTCTATTGTCGGCTCGGGACCATTCTCGACGATCCTGCATTACGACAAGAACACACGCCGTATGGAATCCGGTGATGTCGTTGTAGTCGATATCGGTGCGGAGTGGGGCGGATACAGTGCAGACGTTACCCGCACCTATCCCGTCTCCGGCAAGTTTTCACCACGTCAGCGGGAGATTTACCAAATCGTGCTGGATGCGCAAAAGGCGGCGATGGCCAAGATCAGGCCGGGAGTGACCTTCCGGGATATCCATCAGGCCTCCAGTTCCTACATCCGGTCCAAGGGCTACGAGAAGTACTTCATCCACGGAACCAGTCATCACATTGGTCTGGAGGTTCATGACGCCGGTAGTACGGAACGGCCTCTGGAGCCCAACATGGTGATCACGGTCGAACCGGGTATCTACATTGGCGAGGAACAACTCGGCATCCGCATTGAAGACGACGTGGTGGTGACGCCTTCTGGCTATCGAATGCTCTCGACGTTCCCCAAAGAAATTGACGAAATCGAGGCTTTAGTTCAGAAGCGCAAATAAAGGCGTCCCCCCTCCGCCTCCACATCGGGCTTTGACTTCATGGCCAGATCAGGCCACGAAGCAGACAAAGGTGTCTGACTTGAAAGCTAGATGTAGCGAGCGTGCCTCATACCGAGGAGAGTGCCCACTCCCGGAACGCGGGCTTTAGCCCGCGTTTGCTTGGGCTTCGCGAAAGGACTACTGGTCGATTGGGCCGGAGCCGGCGGAAGAGTCATACACCTTACCATCCGGAGTCGTGACTTTTACTGCGAGTAAAGCCTTTGCGCTTTCCGTTTTCTCAATAGTAGATCTTCAAACCGAACTGAATCTGCCGAGAATCTTGCGCGGAATTGATCGAGCCGGCGCTTGCACTCACTGCGCCAGCGGCGGTCCGTGCATTCAACGCACCTCCTGTCGGCGGGTTGAAGTTCGGATGGTTGAAGATGTTAAAGAATTCCGAGCGGAACTGAATCTTGCCGCTTTCGCCCAAGAATCCGGTCCTAAAGTTCTTGATGAGCGACACGTCGAAATTTCTTACGCCAGGGCCGTCGATCGTGTTTCTACCAGCGTTGCCGAATGTGTAGAGCGCTGGCAGCACAAAGGCATTCGGGTCAAACCATTGTTTCGGATCTCGGTCCCGGCGGGACCGGTTCGGATTGGCGATCGCGTTCGGGCGCTGCCCGGTAGCGCCGACATTCGCCTGGTCATTCGGAATGAAGGCCGTGACGGGCTGACCGGTTTGAAGCGTCACGATGCCCGAAAGCTGCCAGCCACCAGCAAGCGTGTCGGCAAGGCCTTCGAGTGGGTGGGCCCGATCTTTGCCAACCGGCAGATCCCACGCATAACTGTAGGATAGGCGCTGACGTACATCAAAGTTCGAGCGTCCGCGCTCGCCGCGCAGGTCGTAAGAATCCTGTACGCCGCCGTTCCAAAGCGACCCGTTGTCGATCGCGTTACCCCAGGTATAAGACCCGAGGAAGGACAAGCCGGCCGAGTAACGTTTCTCGACGCGGATCTGACCCGAATGGTAGATGGACGACGCTTCCGCCAGGCGATAGGTGATACCGGCGAACGGCTGATAGGGCCGGCGTCCCTGAACTGCGAGAGGACTGCCCGCGGTGAGGGGTTGGTTGATGTTCGCCGTCCGGTCGAGCTTGGTACCCTTGGAACCAATGTAGCCGATATCGACAAGCAAGCTCGGTACGACTTCACGTTGCATATTCAAGCTCCACTGCTGAGAGTATCCATCCGGGTACTGTTGCGGCACACCATTGATGGCGAACGCCACCGTTGGTACAGTGGAGAGGTTCGTGGGGAACAAACCGTTCA
>QHXC01000231.1 GCA_003222815.1 Acidobacteriota bacterium
CCTGGCCATGGGCGGCGTGAGACAGCAGTTCATGTCCAGCGTCAACATCCGGATGGTGCAATACAGTATCGGGATTTTCGAAAGGCTTCCCGAATGCCAGTTTCGCCAGCGCGGATATCTCTTCCTCGGCAACGACTCCAATTGGGCAAAGCTGCAGCGGAGATACGAAGTCCAGAAGTCGCTCGGCGCAGATTGCGATCTGGTGACTCCGGCAGAGGTCCGCCGCCTGATTCCCGAACTTCGATATGACGATGTTGTGGGCGGACTGCTGGGGCCGAAAGACGGCTATGTCGACGCACGCGCCACGCTTCGAGTCTTCCGAAAGCAAGCCGAGGAAGCCGGTGCGACCTACATCTCGGACGAAGTTCAGAAGATCGAAACCGGAGCGGTGCACGGCGCAAAGTCTGGGCGTATTGCGGCAGGGGGTGTGGTGATTGCATCGGGCGCCTATTCTGCAGGGGTCGCACAGATGGCCGGTGTTCAGTTGCCGATTACGCCGGTTCGCCAGCAGCTCTTTCGATGCGCGCTTCCCAGGCCTTGGCGTTACGAGTTTCCGATGGTCGTCGATCCCGGCGGCCTCCACTGGCGCAGCGATTGGAACGACGAGATCGTCATTGCCAAAACGAAGCTCGATGAGCCGCCCGGCATCCGCTATGGCTGTGACACCGAGAGGTTTTATCAGGATTTTCTGCCGGATCTTGTACGCCGGCTACCCGAGTTTCGCGATCTGAAGTTTATCTTTGGGTGGGGAGGCCTGTACGAGATGACTCCGGACCACAACGGCATCATCGACAAGCATCCCGAAATCGAGGGGCTCTACTTCGCCGGCGGCTTCAGCGGGCATGGCCTGATGATGTCTCCGGCCACCGGCAAACTCATGTCCGAGCTCATCCTCCTTGGGCGCTTCGAAACCGTCGATGCGTCTCCGCTATCATTCTCGCGATTCCAGCGTAAAGAACTATTTTGGGATGAGGCGATGATTTAGTCAGGGATCAGGCGTCAGGGCTGACCGGCCCCCCTGACCCCTAGATCCAATTCCATGTAAATCGCCCCGGGAATCGGATTGCCGTAATACGGTGGGATTTCCTTGAATCCGAGAGAACGATAGAGCGTTTTTCATCTCGCAGATCCGCGGCTCCAGCCGCCGCATGGCGATACATCCGGCCGGCTTACCCTCGAAACGACACAAGAGCAACCGGCCGTGAGGAAGTCTGTACTCCCCGGGCAACTCGCCGAGCTCCTTTTCGAAACTCTGGAAGCAGAGATTGAAATTCAGGGACCGGGCATATTCCTTAAACAGTGCGCGCACCTCATCAATCTCCGGCCCGGATTCGATGTGAATGAACTCTACCATCTACCCTTCTCGAAACATGAAAAACACAGCGCCAACGATCAGCCCAAAAGCAACGACGTAATTCCATCGGACCTGCTCGCGCAAGTAGGTCACCGAAAAGACTGAAAACACCACGAGCGTGATCACTTCCTGAATCGTTTTTAGCTGCGCGGTCGAAAACTGATACGAGCCAATCCGGTTGGCGGGAACTTGAAAGCAATACTCGACAAATGCGATCAGCCAACTCACGAGGATCGCGATCCACAACGGGGAGTTCCGGAACTTGAGGTGTCCGTACCAGGCGAAGGTCATGAATATGTTGGAAACAGTCAACAGGATGATGGTTCTCACATGGAGAATATAACCTACCTCGGCAAGAGGCCCGCTTCCCCAGCCCCGACCAAGCAGGAAGAAGCTTAGGGCTAACGCAAAAATAACTGCGTAAAATGTCGGGTTATCGGTAATGGCTCAATGCACATTTTTGTTGGCGGTTGCGTATCGGTTGTTGCTGATTTCATAACAGCGGAAGCCTCGCCGCGGTTTGGATATACGCAATCGCCGATGCGCAATACCTAATCAGCTGATTCAGGAATGCGAAGGGAAGCAGCGCGATTTGTGGTGGTTGACATGGCTTTTGCAAGCCCTTTCCCACGCGGAACCAATAGCTTACATTTTTTTTTGGACACGCATGACACTAGTTTAGGATCGCACCTTACGCGAGATATTTTGCAGGCGCCCAAAGGACGAGCGCCAATGGAGAAGTTCATTATGGGCCGATCTGGAGATCAGGGACGTCGGGCCGGCTTTTCGCTGATAGAGGTCACGGTGGTTGTTGCGATAGCCTTGGTAGTCACCGCCACCGCGATTCCGAGTATCACGACAGTAGTTGCAAACGCCAAGATGCGTGCGAGTATGACCAGCCTTTCCGGGCTATTGCAGAATTGCCGCATGGCAGCGGTCCAGCAGAACAAGACCATGACGACGAAATTCGTGGCCCAGACAACGGGGCTAGTTGGGTACGTCAAGGACGCCACCGACAGCAGCGCGCTCGCCAGGAAAGACTACCAGGTTGAAATGCAAGCCCCCATCAACAAACTGACCACTCCATCCGGCGGCGGCGCGCCGGCCGCGATCAGCACGTTGGGCTTCACACCGCAAACGGGCAATCCGTCGTTCAATACCCGTGGGCTGCCGTGCCTCTATTCGGCCGGGGCGTGCACCAATTACGGGTTCATCTCTTACTACAAGGACACGCGTATCGCCGGTTCGGGCGGCTGGGCCGCCATTTCCATTTCCCCGGCCGGCAGAATCAAAAGATGGTTCTGGAATGGTTCTGATTGGACCGATTAATGCCAGGAAAACTTATGGCGAAGAACATTGCACCTGAAAAGTGTAGAAACTCGCAGGCGGGCATTACGATGATCGAGATGCTTATGGCATGCGCCATCCTGGTGATCGGTTCACTGGGAATGATTGGATTGATCGTGAGTTCGATTGCGACCAACAACCGTAACAAACTCGACAGCACGCAGACCATGCTGGCCAACTCGATTCTCGAACAAATCACATCCACAGTGATTGGCGTCGGAACGTCATCGCTGAGGGACTGCGCGGGCACCACATGGACCATCGATACTTCTCCGGGTGGCGCTGATCTGACTGCCTCCTCTCGTATCGACTTTACGCAGACCAGTCCGCCGGCGGATTACCACATGAATTACGTCGTGAATACGCCGTGCACCAGCACAGGCGCCCGTCAAGGGATTTACGACGTGCGCTGGCACGTCGACATCGTTGGCGCGCCATCAACTCCGACGAACACCTACATGTTAACGGTCGGCGCAAAAATGCAGAATCACGGAGAAGGAAACTTGCTTTTTTCGTTGCCGGTGAATTTCCGTGTCATGGCCGGAAACTAGACAGGTGTAACAGAGATGAATTTTGAGAAAAGGAAAACTGGAATGCGCGGCTTTTCCCTGATTGAACTGATGATCGTCCTGGTGGTTCTTCTCATCATTGCCGGCGCCATCTTTCAGGTTATCAATCTGTCGACAGAGCGGTCCGCCACGGAACAGACCAAGCTGGACATGTTCCAGGAAGCCCGCGAATTCATGGACCAGATGTCCAGGGACCTGCGCCAGGCCGGCTATCCCAGCCCGCGTAATATGTCACAGAGCGTTCTTACTCAGGTTCCTTTCAAGAATGATCTGCACGCGGCAGCAGGCCTTGTGAAAATAGACGGCGGCGAGTTGATGTTTGAAGCTGACGTCGACGGAACGGGAATCGTACAGGTTGTCCACTACAACTTGGATACCAGCACGACGAACAACTGCCCTTGCCTGAAACGCAGCCAATTACCAAAGATCAATGCCGACCCGCTCAATGCCCAGACCGCGCCTTCCTACCAGGTCGAGGTCCAGGGGGTTCAGAATTCCAACATTTTTACGGCCTTTACCGACGGTGTAGCCGTAGGGTTGCCCGTCACCATCAACTCCAGCAGTGGCAACACCATTGCCAACATTGATACCGTGCAGGCCCTGCTCACCTTGCGAGCTGCGAATATCGATCCCAAGACCCATCAGCGTCCGGTGACCACGCTCGTATCCACAGTAAAGCTGAACAACTGCTCGCAAGCCACAACAGGCGCAATGATGAGCTGCCAGTGACTTAAGTGTGGAGCCGCCAATGCGCTGTTCGAAAGGATTGATTATGAGAAATTCTTCGAAACATAAGCGAGACCGGGGAATCGCGATGCTCGTCGTGATGTTTGCTTTGCTGCTCTTGTCGGTCATCGGCCTCGGCATGATGTATTCCACCAATATGGAATCCGCCATCAATTCCAACTATCGAGACAAGCAAGGTGCGCTTTACGCTTCTATTGGCGGTCTCCAGGAAGCCCGTGATCGCATTCAGCCCGCAACGCACAATATTGTTGCACCCGACGCTGTACCGTCGCTGACGGCGGCCAAGGTGATTTACATCCTCGCGGATACATCCGTCGTGCCCTGGCTTACGGGCAACAAATACTTCGATACCGAACTTTGTCAGGAAAATGTATTAGGTCTTACGGGAACCAATGGTGTGCCTTGCACAACGATGGTTCCGAGTTCCAATACGAGCTGGAGAACTATGGTCTACAACGACGTTGTGTCAT
>QHXC01000137.1 GCA_003222815.1 Acidobacteriota bacterium
ATCAGTTGAGTTGTCGAAACGAATTGCGTGAGGACTGGCGTGCCGTCCACAACCACTGTCGCGAAGACCGTCGGCTGATTGGGATCTTGGAAGAAGCCGGCACCGTTCGCCGTCAGTTGCAAGGGCTGTGCGTCGATCGCAACCGGCGCCACAATGACGTTCGGCGAAATGCTCGTCAAGCGAGGCACGGGATAGAGAACCGGGAGTTGAAACGGCGCCGATGACACTGACAACGGATTCTGCACAGTGATTAAGACGAATCCCGCTGTCATCACGTCGGACGGCAATATCGTCGCTTGTAACTCCGTTGCGCTTAGAAACGTCGTTGGACGCCCGGCGCCATTCACGCTCACCTGACTTGCCGGCGTGAAACCGGATCCGGTAACCGTGACCGTGAACTGGGCAGTAACGTTTCCGGCCAGCAGCGGGTTCGGCTGTCCTGTCACTGTCAACAATATCGGCGGGGGATTGCCGACAATAAACGCAATGGGCGCCGATTGGGCGAAGTCGCCCGCCGGCCCCTTATTCCGAACGCTGAGTGCAACCTGGCCGGAGGTCCTCAGCAACGATTTGTCGAGCACCGCCGTAAGCTGCGTGTCGCTGATGAAAGTCGTCGGAATCTCGCTGTCTTCGAAAACTGCAATACTAGACGCAATGAAGTTGGTGCCTTGAATGGTGATAACAGTGGTTTCCGAATTCACGACAACGCCGTCCGGCGTCACGCTTGTCAGCGTCGGAGGAATAAATCCAATCGTAAAGTCATTGTTTCTGCTATTGCTGTTCGCGATAGTAAATGTCCGTACGGCGGGCGAAATCGTGTAACCGATAGGAATTGGCGTCAGCGTGTACGTGCCCGGAGGCAGGTCGTTGAAGACAAACGTTCCGGCCGCGTCGCTCAGCGTTGATGCCGAAACGGGCCCGGACAATCGAATTGCGATACCAGGTACACCTACGGCCTGATCGCGCACTGTTCCTACGGCAAGAAACGTCTGCTGCGGAGGTGGGGCGAAATTCGGAGAGGCGAAAAGCGGCTGTCTTGGACCTAAAGCAGATCCGTTTGCCGGGCCCTCCAACCCGACCGTAAACAGAGGCACATCGGAACGCATCAGGATGTAGCCGTTTCCCTGGGCTTCCGGAAATAGCTCCGCCAGCGTTTGATCCAGCTGCTGCGAGCGAGGAATGACAGTCGAAGCGGTGGAAATCGCTGCCCCGCTGTCGTTCAGGAACCACATCGTCAAATTGGCATCTCGATCCGCCGTGCTGTTGCGGAAACTCAAACCTGTGAAAAACTCCCGGCCCTGCCGGCGCAGTTGGTATGCAAAGGTCGTTATGGGCTGACTTTCGTCGGGGAGCACGGCCAGGCTTGGTTCCGATACGTTGCCGATTGCAGCCGCGGCGTACAGCGGACCGGTGCCTCCAACGGTGATGGATCCTGTCGTCAATCCTGTGCCCGACAAATTGAAGAGGCTCGAAACCACTTGCCGCGTCGAACCGAATGCTGGAATAGAGACCGATGCCGGGTTGTTTGTTCCCGATACGTTTGTTCCATCAAGCGCCTTAGCCGTGATCGACACCGTCTGACTTGAGTTCGTGAGGTTCGTAACTAGAACAATCGTGAAGTAGTCGCTGCCCGTAGCGAAGTATGGCAAGGTGGTGGCCATCGAGGCATTGCTGATTGGAAGGGCAGTGACGACAGCAAAATCCGTCCGCAACACCGCACCTGAAGCCGATGGCGAATAGCTGCGGATGACCGCATTTGCCGCCACCGGCCGGTCACCCGTGAACAGGCTGGCCGTCCGAATGACGAGGTGAGTTGTATTGGGAGTGGCGGCCAAGCTCACCGTTGTACTGTGGCTCGGATCCAGCGTCGTTGTCGATGAACTCTGGATATTGCCATCATCCTTGAGCATCACCACACTGACCTGGGCTTGCTCGATTCCAGGGTTGAAAAGGTTCACGTCGATCGACGCCGTGTCCAATGGCGCGAAAGGGACGAGCAGCTCCGTTCCTGGTTGCGAGGGATATACGAAATCAAACGACGTGTCGCCCGGAAACACACTCGCAGACACTGCGACAGGCAAGCCACTCGTCACCACGATCGTTCCGGCGAAGGTAGTCAATCCGACGGAGGTGGGATTCAGCCGCGTTTGCTTTCCGGGTTCCAGAAGAATCGTAGTGGAATTCAGCTCTCCAGTGGTCTGATAGAAGGCTACCGTTACTGTTACAGACTGAGTGTTAATGTTGGCGATGACGACATCGGTATTCACGTTTGCGCCCGGGAAGTAATACGGCGCCGGTGGACCGCTTTGAGAGAGGCCAGGAACGGTTGTGAGGCTTAGAAAGAGGATGAGTACGAAAAAGAATCTGCGACTAGAGATGCTGCATTCCATTGGTTATCTTCCCAGATACACGATGACGCCGACCGAAGCCTGAAGATTGCTGCTGAGCCCATGGACCGGTAGAACACTGGCGTTGGGCACGGTGGACGTGCTCGGCAGCCCAAAATTTGGGGCTTTCGTGAAAGTATCCTCGACATCCAAACGGACGCCGAAAGACCTGCTGAAGCTTCTCTTCAGACCCACGCCGGCGCTGCCCGAGCCACGCGATGACTCGAAGAACGACGTCAGATTCCCATACAACGGGCTTGTTGCGATGCTCTGTCCCCGGCCCGTCGGCCGGTAAATCATCGCTCCTCCCCCGATCGACACAAACGGCCGCCAGGCGTCTTCCGTCTTTCCGATCGGGTAGTACAAGACGTTCACCCCAAACGCATGGATCTGCATTGGGATGGACAGACTGGTGACCGGCGCTGTTTTACGATTAAAGGTGACATCGGTGGATTCGAGACTGTAGAAACCTTCCGTCCCGATTCGATTGGTTGTCAAAAAATTGAGGCGGCCGATCTCACGTCTTCTGGCCGATATTTTCATTTCGCCGTTAATCGGCGTTGACGACTGCGGAGAACCGATCTGAAAGCTCTTTGACGAGTATTGCGACTCTCCTAACGCGATGTTCAGTTCCAGGCTCTTCACACTGAAACCCTGTGCCCACGCAGGTTCGGAATACAGAAGAATTAGCGCCAATAACCCGACGAACCATTTCATTGGAACGTGCCTTTCCCGGAAGGATTCCCCGTTAAAAGACTCGTCAAGCTTTGCCTTTTTGACTGATTTAGGCCCGCCTCGTTTGAAGCAGATTTTGTAAAATAATTTTTACAAAAGCGGACACCCAGCGCTTCAATTGTCCGGAGAGTCGGACATAACAGGCGAGACCCAGGCATTAACCAGCCTGGAAACATCGACGGATCCCAGCCCAGTTGCCAGATCGTATCCATTCCCGGCGGTGTAGCCCATGAAGCCGGTACTTGGGCAGTCCTGACTTCCGGCCCGGCAGGGAACTTGATTGCCGCCGTCCGTGACGTCATGAAAGATGCCCGGCACAGTCGCGGCCAGACGGTAAAGAGCCGGATTCGCGTTACCCTGGATCGAGTTCGTCTTCTGATTGATCAATGCCACGATGCCGGCAAAGGCCGGCGCATCGAGGGAAGTTCCTCCGACAACGTTCAGGCTGTTGTCGCTTCCTCTAAATCCATTGACGCAGCTTCCCAGTGAACATGACAAGTAGCCGTCGTGGCTGGCGGAAGCGGCAAGTGAAACGTCGGGTACGTCGCGTCTGCCGTCGTTCGGTACACCATTTCCTATCTGCCAGCTGGGCTTTGAGAAATAGATGCTCCTTCCACCACCACTGCTATCGAGCACACCGTCAACGAGCGTGTCGTTCCAGGCCGTCTCTGGAACATACG
>QHXC01000138.1 GCA_003222815.1 Acidobacteriota bacterium
ATCCTTTTGGAAACAGCGTGCATCCAATTCATAGACGGCAACATTCCTCGCTATGATCGGATGCTAATGGAATACCTGCTGATACGAAACGATGAAGAAAAATACAGGCACACCGCGGTTTTAGTGATGAAGACGGATTAGGGGAGTTTTGTCACGGTATTGTCGTGAGAAGGACGGCCGCGCCCTGAAGCTGGCCATGGCGCAGCCGGCGTAGCGCTTCATTGGCATCGGTAAGTGGAAATGTCTCAAAATGCGTCCGCACAGGGACCTTCGGTGCGATGGCCATGAAGTCTTCGGCATCCTTTCGTGTGAGGTTCGCCACGGAACAGATTTCGCGCTCCCCCCATAGCAACCGATAGGGAAATCGGGGAATATCGCTCATGTGGATTCCACCGCAAACAACGATACCGCCTTTGCGTACGATTCGAAGCGCAGAGGGAATGAGATCACCCACCGGCGCAAAAATAATCGCGGCGTCGAGCATCACAGGCGGCGAATCTGCCGACTCTCCCGCCCATCGTGCTCCCAGCGATCGGGCGAACTCCTGTGCTTCGATGTCTCCAGCCCGCGTAAAAGCGTAAATTTCCCGATCTTGATATACCGCAATTTGAGTGATCAGGTGAGCGGCGGCGCCAAAGCCGTAAATCCCAACACGGCGGGCATTGCCTGTTTTGGCAAGGGAGCGGAATCCGATGAGTCCTGCGCACATTAATGGGGCGGCCTCGGCATTTGTATATGCCTCGGGGATTGGCACGCAAAAGCGTTCGTCCGCGGTGGTGAGTTCCGCATATCCGCCGTCACGTGTATACCCCGTGAATTGCGGCTCATTACACAGGTTTTCCAGGCCGGCTTTGCAGTATTCACAGATGCCACAGGTCCATCCGAGCCATGGAATCCCCACGCGGTTCCCGATTGCAAATCGCCGTGCGTTTGAGCCGACGCCGGCTACGCGGCCAATAATCTCGTGGCCGGGGATCAGTGGAAGCTTTGGATTCGGCAAATCTCCGTTTCAGAACATGGTTCATCTCGAACAACACCATCGCTCGCATAGCGTTTGAAGAATGTTCGCATGTTACGCGTCGTGGCATCACGTGGAAATGGGGACGTAGCCCTATGTCCCTATTTTCGTCATTTTTGAAGAAAATAGGGACATAGGGCTACGTCCCTCGTTCATACAATTAATCAAGTCATTGATCGGCAGAAGGAGGACCTGATTTGTCCCCGGTGAATATCAAAGTGAAGCCACGTACAACGGAAGGTAACGGACCTATGCGCAACGGCCAAGGCGCCGTTTCGACCAGCGTTGCCTCGCCGGCTGGGTCCGTGTCGGAACCTCATCCCCGCCGGCGCCTTACCGCTGAAGCAATGGCGGCGAAGCAGCGCGACATCTCGGTCAGCGAGTTTTTCGCCAAGAATCGACACCTGCTGGGATTCGACAATCCGCGCAAGGCGCTGCTTACAGCGGTAAAAGAAGCTGTCGACAACTCTCTCGATGCGTGCGAAGAAGCCGGGATCGTCCCGGAAGTCTGGGTGCACATCGAAACCACGGGCGTCAATCGCTTCAAGGTGGGCGTGCAGGATAACGGCCCCGGAATCGTCAAGAAACAGATTCCGTTGATCTTCGGCAAACTGCTCTACGGGTCGAACTTCCACCGGTTGCGGATGAGCCGTGGCCAGCAGGGAATCGGCATCAGTGCGGCGGGCATGTATGGAATGCTCACCACCGGCAAGCCGGTCAAGATCATCTCCATAACGTCCCCCAAAAAGCCGGCCCACTATTTCGAAATTCAAATCGACACCAAGCGGAACCTGCCGGAGATCATCAACGGCCAAGGAGACGGCGAAAACATTCCCTCTGGCGAAAGGGGACACAAGTACATCGCTGATCAGGGCATCGAATGGGTATCCCACTATCCCGTCCCTGACGCGCAGGATGAGCATTCGCATCATCGTCAGGATGTCCGAAGCGGCACGCGCGTGACGATCGAGCTGGAAGGACGCTACGTACGCGGCCGCGGTAGCGTCGATGACTATTTGGAACAGACAGCCATTGCCAACCCGCACGTCACGATCCATTACATCGACCCGGAGGCGAATGAGACAACCTATTCGAGATCGACCACCCAGCTTCCGCCCGAACCCCGCGAGATCAAGCCACATCCGTACGGGATCGAGCTGGGCCGGCTGGTGACGATGCTCAAGGATACTGGCGCCGGCACGATGTCGCAGTTCCTTACCGCGTCGTTCTCGCGAGTCAGCTCCGGCGTGGCGCAGCGGATCTGCGAAACCGCGAAGATCAGCACCAGATCCCATCCCAAGCGAATCGGCCGTCAGGAAGCGGACGCCTTGTATCAGGCGATTCAAAACACGCGGATCAGTGCTCCAGCCACCGATTGCATCTCGTCCATCGGCGAGCCGCTGATTCTCAAGGGACTGCACCAGCAGGTCCCGGGGGAGTTCTTCTGCGCGGCGACACGGCCTCCGGCGGTGTATCGTGGAAACCCGTTCTTGATCGAAGTGGGATTGGCCTATGGCGGCGCCAGTCCCACACAGAAGGTTACGCTGGAAACCCTGACCGAGTTGTTGGCGGAAAGCGATGCTCGTTCCCTCAGGCAATTCCTGCTCACGACCTTCGACGGCATTGGCCGCGCCGGAGCGGAGAAGATTTTGTCGGAGGCCAAAATGGGCCCGCGACAAACCCCTTCCAGGATCAAGAAGGAGGACATTGCACAACTCCACGCCGCGATGAAAAACGTGAACCTCACTGAAGGACAGACGATGCAGGTGCTGCGGTATGCCAACCGCGTCCCGTTGCAGTTTCAGCCCGCGGCGTGCGCGATTACGCAGGCCGTGATTAGCAATAACTGGCGGGCCTACGGCCTGTCGCAGTCCCGTGGCCAGATCCCGGTCGGTCCGGTAACTGTCATGGTGCATATGGCCAGCGTGTGGGTGCCGTTCACCAGTGAATCAAAGGAGGCAATCGCCGCTTATCCCGAGATCATGAAAGAGTTGCGGCTCGGTCTACAGGCGGTCGGGCGAAAGCTCGCGATGTACCTCAACCGGCGTAACCGTGTGCGACAGGAAGGAGAACGGCGAGAGGTTTTCTTACGGTACCTGGGCGAAGTCGCCACGGCCGTTGCATCGATCAAGGATTACGGCGACCGCTCCAGGAAGGAGCTGTATGGTCGATTGCTGCAAGTAGCGGAACGTAAGACGGCCGAGGCCGACACCCAGCTAGACGACCGCGGCAAGAAGATCGATTCGGCCGAGCAGAATTTCGGCGAGAATGTGTTGATCGTGAATCCCGGGGTGGCGACACAGGATTCTTAGCCGCGACCCAACATCATGGCCAAGAAAACCAAAAAAACTTCCGATACGGTGACACTCACCTCCAAAGATAAAAAAACGCTCGGCTCGATTCGCGACTTGGCCGACGGCGTGGTGCAGTCTGCCGACCGCGGCCGGGCGCCATATGTCGACATTCCGTCGCGGTCACTGTCCAACGTGCGATTCAACCAATCGAAACGGATCATCGAAATGGGCAGCGGCACGAATCGCCGCGAGCTTTTCAATCTGGGCCAGGCCAAGAGCTACATGCAGACCCTACTGGTCGGCTCCGGATGCAAGCGACTGATCGAGCAGGGGAAGACGACGAGCATTCGCGGTCTCTTCTACCTGTTGAAGCACACTATCGAAGGTGCGAGTGAAGAGACTTTCGACACACAGGACGAATGCGACCCGATCATCGAGGACATCGAGGTATCGCTCGACTCGATGCGGGAAGAACTCCACCTATACGCCAAGAACGCCGGTGCGATGGTTGGTCCGATCACGTTAGTAGACAGCGGCGACGGGATTGATTGTTCGCGGATGGGTTCGGGTGGCTACAGCATTCCGTCGATCGTCGAGCCGAACATCGTGCAGTTCAAAAAGAACAGCGCCGAATTCGTCCTGCACGTCGAAAAGGACACAGTCTGGCGGCGGTTTAACGAGGACAAATTCTGGCGCGAGCACAATTGCATCCTGACCCACGGAGGCGGCCAGCCGCCGCGCGGAGTGCGACGCATGTTGCACCGCCTGCACTACGAGTTGAAACTGCCGGTGTATTGCCTGCTCGATAACGACCCGTGGGGATACTACATCTACAGCGTGATCAAGCAAGGATCGATCAACCTGGCGTACGAATCACGCCGTATGGCCATCCCGGCGGCCCGATTCCTCGGCCTGCGGAGCATTGACTATGAGCGCTGTCAGCTCAGTCCGAGCGTTCAAATCAAGTTGAACGATCAGGACATCAAACGAGCTCGGCAGATCGCTCAGTATCCATGGTTCGCTCATAAGAAGCCGTGGCAGAAGGAGCTCGATTTGATGCTCAAGAACGGGTTCAAACTCGAAGTCGAAGCGCTCATCAGCAAGGACATCAGTTACGTAACCGAGGAATACGTGCCTTCCCGGCTCGAAGAGGGGAATTTTTTGGACTAGTGCACTGTAGTTGGCTTCAAGCGAATTCCCCTCCCTGGCAAAGGAGGGGGAAGCTGTGAAAAAATTGAAATCAAGCGCTATTCCCCTCCTTGCATCACTGCAAGGAGGGGTGGCCGAGCGATTCAGAAAATATCGCGAAGCATCCGCTTATCGCGAGGCCGGGGTGGTTTTCCGATGAATCCAAAAGGAAAACCACCCCGGCTGCGTCTGCTTCGGTGGCTTCGCCAAATTTTCTTTGATGACGCAGCCACCCCTCCTTGCGGTGGTCTTGAACGATTATTCGTTTCGACGCACAGCGCCTACCTGTTCTTGCCTGAAGCGACATCCACTCCGGTGAGCTTGGCACGCTCGATCGACGACTTGATGAAACCCGATGCTCGAACATCGCGACAAATTTTTCGATCGCTTCCAGCTTCGCGCGGTACGATTTCGGCGACTTCAGACTTAATTTGACACGTCGTTCGTTTTTCCCATCGCGCCGGCAATTGCTTTGACAGGAAAGTCGCGGCTATGTTTACATCCGCCGTACGAAGGAGGTCTATGCGCGTGAGAAAAGGCACAACGGTATTCCTTGCGGGGTTACTGGCGATTGCAGTCGGCAGCTTTTTCCTTTCCAGAGTTGAACCACCAAAAGTGTCTCCCATGAAATGGACGGCTGTTTCCGAGCCGCGGCAGCC
>QHXC01000073.1 GCA_003222815.1 Acidobacteriota bacterium
TGGGGCGGAGGTACGTACTCAGTTGTCCGCGGTGATGCACGGCGTCGAACAGGGCAAGCCACAACAGGCCGCCGATAGTGTCCTTGAGAATGATTTCTTGTTCTCCTCGTTTCAACCACGCCGCGCGATTCCAAGTTGTGTCGTCGAGATCATTCAATTTTTCGGCGAGAGCACGATGATGCTGTTCGTAGGCTGCAATCATGTCTTCCAGTGTGGTGAAACCGCCCGCGGGATGCCAACGCAGCCCGCTGGCGTACGAAGTTCGTCCGCTTGCGCAGAGTTCAACGCAACTCTGCTCCACCGAAACGAGTAACGCGACTAATTCTCCGGCTGAACGCGACCCGGGATGCGGCCGATAATCGAGTTTGGCAGGCGGCAGCGCTTTGACCACATCGAGAAAAGCCGGATATTCCTGTTCCCATCGGCGGATGAAGAACTCGCGATTGCTCAACTCTGTTCCATAGCGTTGTGTCGACATAAGAATTCCACCATGTCTGTTATGCCCAGATTAGTGAGAGGCAGCGTCTCCGTTCAGAAGCGGTTTGTTGTTTCGAAATCTCGAGTCCTTCATTCGTGCAGCACCTGGTGGACGAAGGCGACCGCAATCGATCCTTCCCCGACGGCTGACGCGACGCGCTTGATATTGCCTCCCCGCACATCGCCAACGGCGAAAACCCCGGGAAGACTGGTCTCGAGAAGATGAGGAGCCCGGGCGAGTGGCCAATGAGCAGCAGCCAAATCGTCCGCCGACAAATCCGGACCCGTCTTGATGAATCCCTTTGCGTCGAGCGCGACACAGCCTTCCAACCACGCGGTGGTGGGAACCGCGCCTGTCATCACGAACATGTGTCTGATGTCGTGGGCTTCACTACTTCCGGTCCGATTGTCACGCCAGCGCACACGAGCAAGATGATTGCTCCCTTCCAGAGCGATGATTTCGGTATTTCTTCGTAAATCGATAGTGGGATTTTGTTCGATTCGGCGAATCAAATATCGCGACATGCTCTCGGCCAAGCCGTTCGATCGAACGAGCATGTATACGCGTTTGGCAGTTTGCGCGAGAAACACCGCCGCCTGACCGGCGGAGTTTCCGCCGCCCACCACGATGACCTCTTCTCCGGCGCATAACTGAGCTTCGATGAACGTGGCGCCGTAGTAGACGCCCGCGCCTTCAAATTGCCTCCGGCTCTCGAGCGAGAGTCTGCGATACTCCGCTCCGGTTGCGATGATGATCGTTCGAGCAGGCAGGCGGGCACCGTCGTCGATCTCAACGCTGTATGGCGTCCGGTCACACGCGAGATGCACGCCAGTTTTGGCGATCATCAGTTGCGCCCCGAACTTTTCGGCCTGCGTGTAAGCGCGGGCCGCAAGTTCCTGGCCGGAGATGCCTGTTGGAAATCCGAGGTAATTTTCGATCTTGGAACTCGAACCGGCCTGCCCTCCGGGCGAGTTGGATTCCAGCACCAGCACATCCAAGCCTTCCGACGCTGCGTACACTGCCGCCGCAAGGCCGGCAGGTCCCGCGCCTACGACGACAACATCGCGGACTTGCGTCTCATCGATGGCGTCGTTGAAGCCAAGGCAGTCAGCGATTTGTTCGTTGCTTGGGTTGCGAAGCACTACTTCACCGCGACATATCACAACGGGGACGTCCGATAGAGAGACTTTGAAATGATCCAACAAATCCTGGACGCCATCGTCACGATCGAGATCTACGGACGAGTAAGGATGGCCGTTCCGGGTCAGGAAATCCTTGATCCGAAGCGTCCCTGCGCAATGATTCGATCCGATCAGCACAACGTCTCCGAAGCCGTGCGCGATAATCTCGACTCTGCGGAGGATGAAAGCCCGCATGAGAATGTCGCTGAGTTCGCTATCCGCCTGTATCAATCCCATCAAGTGTTCGCGATCGACATCGAGCACTTCTCCCGACTCACTTGCGCGTACGAGATCCTCGGCTGCTCCCGAGGTCCGCACAACCTCGATTTCACCGGCAATAACGACGAATAAGTGGGCGGTGTGCTCGCCCGATTCGACCAATACCTCACCGCGACTCACCTGCCTTGAGCGGCCATGTGGAGCGATACGAGCGAGCTGCGCAGCCGTCAACACAGGAAATATTGTTTCAAGACGCGGCGTCGAAACAACTGCTGGACTTTTCTTGCTCATGGGAACTGCTTAATTGTGTAATTGGTAAATATGTATCATACAGTACAGAAGTGAAGACACAAGCAAATAGCGGTAGCCGTTATGCGATCACGCTATCGTCGTTTTAATGTCAGTCCCATACGGGTACAACTGAATTGACAGTTGGATTGACTCCCACTGCGACCCCTCTTAAATTTGCCGTGATTCTTCATACTTGGAACGGTACACTGGCCGCCATACGGCCCAGCAAGGTCGTTGCCCCCCTCGCTGCAGGAAGGAATCGCCTGAACATGCGTGACCGATGGAAGCAAGGCCGGAAAATAGCGCTCACATCCGCGGCCGGATTGATCTTCTGCCTCGTGGCCGGAATCGCCAGCAGCCAGATACGGAATCGAGGCCGCCTTATAGACGAGCCCTCGCCAGAGACTGAGCTTCATCCTGGAGCCGAGTTCCATATGGCGCGCGTGAAATACCGGACCTTTGGCGGTGCCGGTTCCCATGGGCTCATCCAACCGTGGTGGGCCATCGACTACCCATATGCCGAAGAGCACTTCTTCGCGGCCCTGCGACGGGTGACGAACCTGACGGTATCCGATGAGGAAGCGCAATTGGAACTGACAGATGAGCGCATTTTCCAATATCCGTTCTTATTCCTCCAGCAGCCCGGGGAGGGAAACTGGCGGCCCACTCGCCAGGAAGCCGCAGCCCTGAGAGAGTATCTCCTGCGCGGCGGGTTCTTACTGGTGGATGATTTCCACGGCGAATATGCCTGGTCCATATTTGAGTCCGCCATGAAACAGGTGATGCCGGACCGGCCGATTATCGAGATTCCGGAAGACGACCCGCTCATGCATATTTTCTATGACCTGGATGAGCGTAACCCAATCCCCGGTTTGCGGCACCTGCGCAGGGGGCCGGGAGGACAGATCGTTGCGCGGATGGAGGGGCAGCCGCATTGGCGCGGTATATACGACGATCACGGTCGCCTGATAGTCGCCATCAATTTCAATATCGACATGGGCGATTCCTGGGAGCATGCAGACGACCCGTATTATCCGGTCCCGATGACCGCACTCGGGTATAAATTTGGAGTGAACTACGTCATCTATGCGATGACCCATTGAACGGCGATCCCTCCTGCCATGAAGTGAGTATCGACGCTATATCCCGGCTGAGCCGCTAAAGAGATTGCGATGCGTCTGATATACTGGCGCGACTCAGTCAACCCGAGAAATCTATTTCACGACGAAAAGGGGGCTTGCATGTCCAGACGCATGGTTATCGCTTCGATAGTGAATTGCTTAATCCTTTTGTCGATCGCTTGTAGCGCGTTCGCGCAACAACCCGGTCAGGGCGCCGCCAATGCGGCGCCGGCAGAAAGGCGCCGTCCTGGTCCCGCACCGTTGTTCTTCCGCGAAGATTGGAAGACCGTACCTGGCTTGCCGGTGGAGCATCCGGTGAATCAGGCCGCAGTGGGGAATCCGAATTTGGAACTCAAGTTATATGGCGTTGCCAGTAAGGATATTCAGGAGAATGGAGCCCCGACCAATGTAGATAATCCGCTCCACGTGTGGACGGGACTATGCGAGGGACCGTGTGCTCTGTCGTTTCGCGAGAAGAACAGTTATGTCGATCTCACAGGTAGTGCGAAAATCCGCTGGTACATCAAAGTATCTGGTTTCCATCAGGTCCGTCCGCTGATCAAGCTTGCGGATGGCACCTGGCTGGTAGGTGATCATGCCGATGGAACCGTTTCGGACTACCACACCTATGAATTCTCGATCAACGATGTCCGCTGGATAAAGTTGGACATTAATAAAGTCTTCACGCGGGGCAATTTGCTCGACAGTGTGGACCTTACTAAGGTTGATGAGATCGGTTTTGCCGATCTGATGCCCGGCAGCGGCCATGGTGACGGCGGATATGTGGATGTCGGCTGGATCGAAGTCTACGGCAAGCCGGTTAAGCGGGATGCCGCCACATCGGGCCTACGGCAGTAGAGCCCGAGCCGATACCGTTTTCAGTGCAGAGCTGCCGCAAGCGCTCGATCGCTCTGTCGAGCGCTTGCAACAGTTCGCTTGTCCCCGGCCGCCTAGAACACGTACTTCAATGCGAGCTGCATGACTTCGAGGATCCCCCGTAGAACCGGTGGCGGTAGATAGTAGTTCGGCACGTTGAACGCCCCGGCTCCGGCGCCTCGGCTTTCAAGCCATATTCCGCGCCATCTGCGCACTGCAAAACTTCAAGGAGGGAAACAGAAAGGATTGGCCGTCCTTAAAGAGCCCTTGCCTGATCCCGAATAGCGGGCTTAGACTACAAAACATCTGAACGTTTTAGAAGACGTTCGGGTTGAAACTATTGCACCGCCTTTGGCCCGCGGTTTTTTTCTATTTAGGAGTGAGTATGAAGCGCACATTTGCCGTTTCGATCGGTGGGGCAGCGGGACAGGGTGTAGCCACTCCGGGCGACATCTTTGCCCTGATCTTCGCTCGCCGAGGTCTCCATTTGAACGCGTACAACGCGTATCAATCGATTATTCGTGGTGGGCACACGTTTCTGACGATCCGCACGGGGCCTGAGGAGGTGACCAACTTCGGCGATCGTATCGATCTGTTAATTCCTCTGAACCAGGACACGATCGATCGGCATTTGCACCTGATGCGTCCCGGCTCGGCAGTCATTTACAACGGCGACACCATCAAGCCCAAAGACCGAACGGAAGGAGTGCAGTTGTGTCCGCTTCCGGTGAACGAACTGTCGAAAGGAAGCCGTAACAAAGTGGAGCAGAACACGCTGGCACTCGGGGCTTCGTTGAGCATGATGGGTGTAGGTTTCCAGCCGCTTGAAGAGGTGCTCACGCAGCAGTTCAAACGGAAGGGCGACGCGGTCGTCACCCAAAACGTCGGCATCGCTCGAGCAGGTTATGATTACGCAACCGCCAATTTCAAACCGTTTGCCGATCCGCTTCCAATGACCGGCAACAAGTATGCCGTCCTGTCGGGCAACATCGCGCTGGCAATGGGGGGCGTTGCCGCCGGCGTGAAGTTTTATTGCGCGTATCCGATGAGTCCATCGACAGGCGTGCTCCACTGGATGGCTGGGCACGCCCGGAAGGTCGGCATCATGGTGCGTCAGGTCGAAGACGAAATCGGCGTGATCAACATGGCAATCGGCGCTGCTCATACTGGAGCGCGCGCGATGTGCGCAACGTCCGGCGGCGGGTTCGCGCTGATGACGGAAGGTCTTGGGATGTCGGCGATGATTGAAACTCCCGTGGTCGTGATCGACGTCCAGCGCGCCGGACCGTCAACCGGCGTTCCGACCAAGACGGAGCAAGGTGACCTCTGGCAGATGCTCGGTGCGGGCTTCGGCGACTTTCCGCGCGTCATCGCAGCGCCGACCGACATTCTGGACTGCTTCAACCTCGTGCCCGAGATTTTCAACATCGCGGATCGATTCCAGTGCCCCGGAATCATCCTCAGCGACCTGCTCCTCTCGGAAGGCCGCTCCTCGATCGATCCGAAGGAACTCGCGTTTAATCCGAAAATTGACCGCGGTGAGTTGATCACTGCCGCGGAGAATAACGGCAAAACCACCGGTTATAAACGGTACAAGATCACCGAAAGCGGCGTGTCTCCTCGCGCAATTCCAGGCGTTCCGGGCCATGTGCACACCGTGGCAACCGACGAGCACGACGAAGATGGCGTGTTAATCAGCGATGAATTCACGAACCCGCACAAGCGCCGCGCGATGATGGAAAAGCGGCAGCGCAAGATCGGCGGCATCGAACGAGCAGTCAGACCGCCGGAGCTAATGGGCGAGTCCGGCGCGGCCGTTACGCTTATTGGATGGGGCTCGACGAAAGGTGTCATCGGCGAAGCGGTCGAGATCCTCAACTCTCAAGGGATCCGGACGAATCAGCTTCAGATCCGATGGCTGGTTCCGCTTCACGGACAGGCCATCGTCGACATTCTCAAGACCTCCGGAAAGCGCGCGATCATCGTCGAGAACAACTACAGCGGGCAATTCGCCCGTTATCTCCGCAGCGAGACAGGCTACGTTCCCGACGGCCACATCCGAAAGTACGATGGCGAGCCCTTTATGCCCCACCACATCGTCGATAGTGTGAAAGAACAGCTCGCCGGCAGGACGAACCTGTCGGTGCCGATGCACGAAATTATGGTTTAAGTGTGGGGGGACCGGCCAAAATGCCATTCAAGGAGGCCGCCGAAGGCGGTGTACCATAAGTAGCTTGGCCGGTGGGCCCGACACACAGTAAAAGGAGAAGCGATGGCGACAGTATTGGACCCTGGAAAGCTCACGTTGACCGATTTCAAAGGTAAAGTGGATCCCGACTGGTGTCCGGGATGCGGAGACTTCGGCGTCCTCTCTTCACTCCAGAAGGTGCTGTTTGAGTTGAACATTCAGCCGCACGACGTGATTACCATTAGCGGCATTGGGTGCTCTTCGAACCTGCCTGGTTTCATCAATACCTATGGCATGCACACGCTCCACGGCCGCGCGCTCGCTGTCGCGACCGGTGTGAAGATGGCAAACCACAAGTTGCACGTTGTCGTCACCGGAGGCGATGGAGATGGCTTCGGCATTGGTGGAAACCACTTCATCCATTCGATGCGGCGGAACGTCGATCTGCTCTACGTCGCAATGGACAATCAGATTTACGGATTGACGACCGGCCAGACTTCTCCGACGAGCCAAAGAGGAATGAAGACCAAAAGCATGCCTTTCGGCAACGTCGAGGAGCCCATTAACCCCATCACGCTGGCTTTGGCCGCGGGCGCGACGTTCGTTGCCCGCGGTTTCAGCGGCGAGCCGAAGCACCTGGTTGAACTGATGAAGCAGGGACTCCGGCACAAAGGATTCGCATTCATTGATGTATTCAGCCCATGTGTGACGTACAACCACGACAACACCTATCCCTGGTTCCGCGAACGCGTCAAGAAGCTCGAGGACGATCCGTCCTACGACCCATCGGATTGGCAAGGCGCAATGCAGAAAGCGTTGCTTTGGGGTGATGAAATTCCGATCGGAAAGTTCTTTCAAAGAACGGATCTGCCGTCGTTGGACCAGGCTGAACCCGTTCTCGAGGGAGGACCTATGGCTCTTCGACCCCTCGGGATTTCCAAGGAGTTAGCGCGAGACCTCGTTGCCGAATTGATGTAATCCCTCGAAAAAAGGACGCGGGCTAAGGGCTCGCGCAAAATTAACTTGGCAGAATGCAGGCTCGGGAGGATCTGACCAATGTTCAATTCCCAATTCTCAATTCTTATCCGAAAGGAGAAGCCGCCGCATGTGTGCGAGCCGGCCTGCAAGACTAATTGGTCCGACAGTGCGATCTTGTCTTGCATCGGCGGAACATTTCGCAATCCGACATCCACTTCGGATGAGAATTGAGCATTGGGAATTGACCATTGGTCAGATCCCCGGTCGGATTCGGGGCAGCGGATTCTGCCAAGTTATTTTTGCGCGAGCCCTAAAGTCCGCGCAAACATGGTTGCGACAATGTAGTCGCGGGCTTTAGCCCGCGTTCACTTCGAAATCAGCACGACGATGCTACGTCCCTCCACCTTGCAGATGCGGTCCGTGAAAAGGCTCTCTCGGCCAGGACCGAGAATCTCGTGAGGAGAGAGTGCAGCCGTATCCACCGCACGGAACCAGAGCCGATCCTCTAGAAGTGGTACTTCGAAGCCAATGGCCTCCCAATACATGTTCATCATCACGTGGATATCGGCCTCACCATTGAAGCCGCCGAGCGTCATGGCCAGTACCCGGGAATAGGGGTCTGCCCAACCGGGGCTGTTCAACTTGCAGCCGTGCCAGGACACGTCGGGAAGCCCGCGCTCGTTAATTGAGCCTTTGAAAAAGTAGCGGCTACGCAGTGCCGGGTGATTCTTTCTGAATTCGATCATTTGCTTCCAAAACCGGAAAATGTGCCGGTTCTTATCGGCGAGGCTCCAATCCCACCAGCTGATTTCATTGTCCTGGCAGTAGGCGTTGTTGTTTCCCCTCTGAGTCCGCCGGATCTCGTCCCCTCCCAAGATCATTGGCACGCCACGGGAGAGCAAGAGAATCGTGGCGAAATTCTTGACCTGCCGTTCTCGTAGCAATTCAATGGCAGGATCGCTGGTCTCGCCCTCGATACCGCAATTCCAGCTCAAGTTGTCGTTGATGCCATCCTGATTGTTTTCGCCGTTGCTTTCGTTGTGCTTCGCGTCATAGGAGACGAGGTCATTGAGCGTGAATCCATCATGGCAAGTGATGAAATTGATGCTGTTGATGGGGAGTTCTCCGTCATCTTCATAGAGATCCGCGCTGCCCGCAAGCCGCGAGGCGAGGGCACCCACCAGTCCCGGATCTCCCTTGACGAAGCGCCGAATATCGTCGCGATAGCGGCCATTCCATTCCGCCCAGCGGTCACCCGGGAAATGGCCGATCTGATACAACCCGGCGGCGTCCCATGCCTCAGCGATCAATTTAGAATCCGAAAGCTCCTCGTCGAGTTCGATCTGCCAAACAACGGGCGGATGCTTCAATGGATCACCGTCTTCACCGCGCGCCAGAATGGACCCCTCGTCAAAGCGGAACCCATCCACATGAGTTTCCCGTACCCAGTAGCGCAAGGAGTCCAGGATAAGTTTCCCCACGATGTGATGGTTGCAGTTAAGGGTGTTGCCGCAGCCCGTGTAGTTGGCGTAAAAGCGCTGATCGCGTTCCGTGAGATAGTAGGTGCGATTGTCGATTCCCTTGAAGCTGAACAACGGTCCCAGATGGTTGCCTTCGTCGGTATGGTTGAAGACCACGTCTAAAATGACTTCGATGCCGGCTTTGTGGAGCGCCTTCACCATGTCTCGAAATTCATCGAGGTGACCTCCAGCCTCGGGAGCGATGCAATAGGCCGATTGCGGTGCGAAAAAACCTAGCGTGCTGTAGCCCCAGAAATTGCGAAGCGGTGTGCCGTCAACAACGCGTAGAACGTCGCTTTCGTCAAAGTCAAAAACAGGCAAAAGCTCGACAGCAGTAATGCCAAGGCTCTGGAGATAAGGGATTTTCTCGATGATTCCCGAAAAAGTGCCGGGATGGCGAACTCCAGAAGACGGGGAGCGGGTGAAGCCCCGAACGTGGATCTCATAAATGATCGTGTCCTCCATCGGCCGGTTCAAGGGCCGGTCCCCTTCCCAGTTGTAACTGCCACTATGGATCACGACCGAGCGCATGGACGTCTTGAGATTGTCTTGAGGACCACACGCGTCCGCGCGTTTCCAAAGAGCGTTGGTGTTGCCTCGCGCGTACGGGTCGATCAGAACCTTGTTCCGATTGAAGCGATGTCCAGCCGTTGGGTCGGAAGGTCCGTCCACGCGATAGGCATAATGCGTTCCTGGCCGCAGCCCGCGGACGTAGAGATGCCAGAAATGGAATGTCTTGTTTACATAGGGATCCAGTCGGACGATCCTGAACGGTTCCACGTCATCGTGCGTATGAAACAATAACAATTCAACGCCAGTGGCATTCCCCGAAAACAACGAAAAATTCACTCCATCGTTATCCGCAGTCGCGCCCACTGGGTGAGGGGACCCTCTTTCCACGCTCAATGCTATTTTCAATTCAATTTTAGACATGCTGTCCTCCCAACGACGCGCTTGAGTGGAGTAAGGTACCTGCACACATCAGGTGGCGTCAACCAGGTTAGGCAAAGCGGCCAGTGGCAAGGCAGAGGATTATCAGATCATCTGGAGCCCGCCTGCGTTTTCTCCTTCTTGACATCTTTAAATACGAGAGCGTAACGTTGGCCAATTCTAAGCTGTTACCTTGTTCGAAAAAGAGAGTTAGTGCGAGCCGCGTGGTAAGTCGTAACTGTTGGGAACACCTGTGAGCAGGGCGAGTTAGGTCTTGTGGCGTGCCGGTTCAGTAGTCCTCTTGCTTGTGTGGAGGAGCAAACATGAAGAGGCTTGTAAAGGCTCGGTTCCATGGGTGGCTAATTTCCGTTCTCACCTGCACCGTCGTTTGGGCGCAGTCGACGGCTCAGGTCAGCGGGACGGTAACGGATCCAAGCGGTGCGGTGTTGCCAGGAGTAGACGTGACGGTGACGCAAACCGATACCGGTCTCACGCGCGGCGTCGTGACCAATGAAACAGGCTCGTACTCGATGACGAGCCTGCCCGTCGGCCCCTATCGGTTAGAAGCGGCTTTGCCAGGGTTCCGCACGTATGTCCGAACTGGAATTGTGCTGACCGTAGGCGCGAGTCCAGTGGTTAACCTCGCCCTGGAAGTGGGTCAGGTTTCCGAGACGGTCGAGGTTCTAGCCAACGCCACTCAGGTGGAAACGCGTACCACGGGTATCGGCCAGGTGATCGACAATGTCCGTGTTCTGGAGCTGCCGCTCAACGCGCGCCAGGTAACGGAACTGATCCTTCTTTCAGGAGCGGCCATCAGCGGAGGCGCTCAAGGTACGCAGCGAAATTATCCCACGCTATCCATCTCGGTCGGGGGCGGGATGAACAATGGTCTGACGTATATGCTGGATGGCGGCACACACAATGATCCATTCAACAATCTCAATCTGCCGCTACCCTTCCCCGACGCACTGCAAGAGTTCAAAGTAGAAACCAGCGCAGTGCCCGCGCAATATGGGCAGCATTCGGCAGGCGCTGTCAACGCTGTAACGAAGTCGGGCACCAACGAACTTCATGGCGATCTTTTTGAATTCGTCCGAAACAAAGTCTTCAACGCACGCAACGCCTTTGCTTTACAACGCGACGGGCTGAAGCGAAACCAGTATGGTGGAACGCTTGGCGGACCGATCATCAAGAACAAAATCTTTTTCTTTGCCGGTTACCAGGGGACGGTCGAACGCTCAGAGCCGACCGATAGCCGGGCCTACGTCCCCACGGCAGCAATGCTTGCCGGTGACTGGACAGCCATTGCTTCACCGGCCTGCAACAGCGGCCGGCCGATTACATTGAAATCTCCATTCGTCGACAATCGAATCGATCCGGTGTTGTTTTCCAAGCCGTCCCTGGAGTTGGTCAAAAGGCTTCCCACTACGGGCAACCCCTGCGGCGAAGTCCGGTTCGCCCGGCGGCAGAACAGTGACGAGCATGTCGTCATCGGAAGGGTCGACTACCAATGGAACGATAAACACTCGGTGTTTGGCCGTTATCAGATCAATCGCCTGTTCATACCAACCAACTATGATGGGAAGACCCTGGTTTCGGTCAGCGAAGCGGATTTTCTACGGCAACCGCACGAGTTTGTTTGGGGTGATACGTATTCGTTCAGTCCGAACATGGTCAGTTCCTTCCGCGGCACGCTGCTTCGACCGACCTCCGTCAAGACGTCACAGGACTTTTTTACGTTGGCCGACCTGGGAGCCAAAATCTACCATCCCGCGGAAGTGCCGAAGATCCCGAACGTCAGCGTCAGTAATGAGTTCAGCATGTTCGGCGGGACGGCCGTGCCTGCGATCACGAACTCGACCGTTTACCAGTTTGCCGAAGATCTTAGTCTGGTGCGGGGGGCGCACCAGTTCGGATGGGGAGTGAACTTCATCCATTCGAATATGAACAATAGCTCGAACTCAACGGCTCCGGGCCAGGTCAACTTCAGCGCCCAGATTACCGGCCGGGGGCTGGGCGATTTCATGCTGGGAAGAGTGTCGCAGTTCCAGCAGCAAAATCCGACGACTTACTACTACCGCCAAAATTATATCGGCCTGTACGTGCAGGATACTTGGAAGGCCACGCGCCGGCTGACCGTGAGTGCGGGTCTTCGATGGGAGCCTTTCATGCCGATGTATGACGCCATCGGCCGGACTTTGTTTTTCTCGCAAGAGGGATTTGACAAGGGTGTTCGCAGTACGGTTTACAAGAACGCTCCCCTGGGGCTTCTCTTTCCTGGCGACGCCGGTTTCCCTTACGCGAACCGTAAGTCGATTGGTCCGTCTGCGTTGCTGCACTTCGCACCGCGCCTGGGGCTGGCGTGGGATCCGCAAGGGGACGGGCGCATGGCGATTCGCGCAGCATACGGAATCTTTTTTGACTACCCGCACTTTTACGAGTACAGCGGGATGTTGAAAGATCCGCCCTGGGGCTATGGAGTGACTCTTACAAATCCGAGCGGTGGTTTCGAAGATCCGTGGCGCGACGTTCCCGGAGGAAATCCATTCCCAGCTCCTCTCAATCCGAACATAAAGTTTACTCAGGGTGGAGATTACTTAAGCGTTCCGCCGTCTCTTAAATATCCTTACATGAATCAATGGAACCTCAGCATCCAGCGCGGAATTGGAGTGGACTGGCTGGTGGCGGCGAATTACATCGGCAACAACGTCATTCACTTGACGGACGCTCTTCAGGTCAATCCCTCCGTATATCTGTCGGGCGTAAGTTGCGCGATTGGGGGACAGACCTATAGCCCGTGCACTTCGACCAGGAACGTGCTCCAGCGGCGTAAGCTGTTTCTGCAAAATCCGACGGAAGGACAGTACTATGGTAACGTCATTGAGCCTTATGGTGGCGGAACACGCAACTATAACGCGCTCGTGCTTTCCGTCCAGCGCCGTCGCAGCCACGGTGTGACCGTGCAAGCGAATTACACCTATGGACACTGCATCGACGATGGGCATCCTGGCGCGAATCTTGATGGCAGGTTTGGGGGAGAACTCAATGAGCGCCGGAGACTGAATCGCGGGAATTGTGATTTGGACCGGCGTCACAACTTCAACATGTCGACGGTGTATGAGACTCCGCAGTTTTCCAACCGAACGCTGCGGATACTGGGCACGGGCTGGCAGGTTTCGGGAATTGTCAGGATATTGTCCGGCAGTTGGTTGACCGTATCGACCGGCGTCGATAGCCTGGCGACGAACGGCGACACACGCCCGAACCAGGTTCTTGCCAGTCCTTACACGCCCGACAAGAGTATCGAACTGTATCTCAACCCCGCGGCCTTCGTGCGGCCCGCGATGGGCGAGTATGGAAATATGGGCAGGAGCAATATTCAGGGTCCGGGAAGCATCCGCATCGACATGGGCCTGACGCGGAAGTTCCGGCTTCGGGAGAACCAGACGGTTGAGTTCCGGGCCGAGGCGTTCAACTTGCCGAACCATCTGAATCCGGGCAATCCAGGCACAACCTTGAGCAGCACCGACTTCGGTAGGATCCGCTCCGCCGGTGATGAACGAGTCATTCAGCTGGCGTTGAAGTATGTGTTTTAGGAAAGATTTCGCGGCTAACTGTGAAGGAGGCATATGCGCGTAGGAAAAAACAAAGGTAGAAGGGCGATCCTTGCCGGCGTAGTGGTGATCGCGGTAGGCATCTTCGGCTTATCCACAGTGGAACGACTGCAAAAAAACGCCGGCTCAGCTCGATTGGTTTCCATCAAGCAGTCGCCCGACCTTGGAGAAATGTGTTTGTGGGAGCCCGCTAGCGCCAACTCGAGTCGGATCGCCGCATCGCAAGGAGACAATCTGTTTGCCGTGTTCCAGGAGGGGCCCGTATATGCCGCCTCGCAGGATGCCGGGCGGACGGGCGATGTGGCGCGTCCGCCGGTTCGCAACATTCGAGATACGGATCCCATTTACACGGCCGTTACAGTCGACACCCGGCTCGACGAAGTACTCCTTCAGGACACCAACACGTGGAGCATCCGCGTCTTCAACCGGCTGGACAATACGCCGCCCAATGCCAACCGTACCGAACCGAAGCGGTTGATTGGAGGTCCGAAGACCGATGTCCAGTTCAACAGTTGTGTTTACGTGGACCCGAAGAACGGGGACATCTATTCGGTAGAAAACGACATCGGAGACAGTATTGTGGTGTTTTCTCACGATGCCAATGGAGATGTCGAGCCCATCCGTAAATTGAAAATTACGCATCGGGGCTACGCCATGACTGTGGATGAAGAGAACCAGGAGCTGTTCCTGTCAGTCCAGTATCCTCCCCAGGTGGCGGTATACCGGAAGACGGCCTCCGGAGACGAGAAGCCGCTGCGCCTGTTGCAAGGGGAAAGCACTCGACTCTCGGACGCCCACGGCATTGCGATTGATACAAAGAACAAATTATTGTTTGTCAACAATTGGGGCAACATCAGCGACTACAGCATTGCAGGTACGGGCAGGTTCGAACCCCCTTCGATTACGGTCTACCCACTCAACGTCAACGGTGACACCAGTCCGTTGCGTGTCATTCAAGGTCCCAAGACGCAGTTGAATTGGCCCGGAGCGATGTCTGTGGATCCGGAGCGCGGAGAGCTGTATGTCGCTAACGACGTGGGCAATGCGATCATCGTCTTCCGTGAGACGGACAGGGGCGACGTGCAGCCGTCTCGAGTCTTGAAAGGAAACAAGACCGGTCTCAGTTATCCCACCGGTGTTTTTGTCGATACGAAGAATAGAGAGTTGTGGGCTTCCAACCTGGGCAACGCTTCGGCGACAGCTTACCCGCTGACGGCCAGCGGAGACATGGCGCCGCTGCGCACGATCCGCAGCGCGCCGGCGGGCAAGATGTCGTTGAGATTCGGCAAGACGCAGGCCGTGGCCTACGATAGCAAACGGGAGCAGATACTGGTGCCCAACTGAGTGACTCATCCGCAGATTGCGGCCTTCGCCAGGTTGGCGAAGGAGAATACGCCGCCCGTTCGAGCCCTGGAAGGTCAAAAGACCCTGATCAGCAGAACCATGCACGGTTTTGGATATGATGCGACTCACGATGAAATTGTGGTGACCAGTCCCCTGACACAGTCGATCCTGATTTTCCGCGGAGCCGCCAATGGCGAGGAGCGGCCGATTCGAGTCATCCAGGGGCCCCATACTCAAATCTTGGGCACGGCTGGTGGTGGTCTCGACAAAGTGAGCGTGGATCCAGTGAATAATGAGATTCTGCTGCCCATCGCTCCAGGCGGCATTTTGGTATTCGACCGGGAAGCGAACGGAGACGTGGCGCCGAAAAGACTTCTCAGCGGACCCGACACGCAAATTCGAGGCATGTCCCCTGTCGTTGTGGATCCGGTCCATAATGCCATGATCGTCAACAGTGGCGGCGCCATGTTGATTTTTGATCGTACCGCCAGCGGAAACGCGAAGCCGAAAGCCGTGATTCGAGGACCGAAGAGCCTGATGGCCGCCATCTCCACAATACAGGTCTATCCGCCGAATGGCTGGATTATCGGCGGCTGCGACCGCGCCCCGGGGATGGCCGGATCCAGCCCGGCGGTTTGCGCCTGGAGCGTCAACGATAATGGTGACGTCGCGCCCCGCTGGAAAATCCCAGTTCAGCAGCTCACGGGATATGCGCCATCCGGAATTGCTCTGGATCCTGTTCACAGAGAGTTTCTAGAAGTAAAGCTGCGGCCACAAATTCATTTAGAGATTACCAAGTATGAGATTCCGAAATTTGTTCGCCTGGGCTGTAGGGGTTACTCTCGCTTCTTCGCCATTGCGAGCGCAGGATGGCGATTACCTTTTCAAAACGTATTGCGCGATCTGTCATGAAGCCGCGAGTGGTGAGGAAGCCCGAGGGCCGAGCCGCGACGTTCTAAGGCAGATGACGCCGGAGCACATCCTCCAGGTGCTCGAGACGGGGGCGATGAAAGCTCAGGCGGCCGAGCGCAGTCGCGCGCAGCGGCGGGTGCTGGCCCAGTATTTGTCGGGAAAACCCTTCGGGAGCGAGCCCGTCGATCGAATTCCCAGGTCTGCGTTTTGCGGCAACGCCGCCGGGTCGTTCAGCACTGCTCTCGCCGGTCCGGGGTGGAACGGCTGGGGCGTGACGCTCACGAACACGCGCTTTCAGCCGCCGCAGGCGGCTGGCCTGACTGCTGCAAATGTGCCGCGCCTGAAACTGAAGTGGGCGTTCGGATTCCCGGGTGCCACTTCAGGCGGAACCCAGCCTGTTGTCGTCGGTGGTCGTCTGTATGTCGGGACGGCCGAAGGTGACGTCTTCGCGCTGGATGCCAGAACCGGCTGCGTTCACTGGGTGATCGACGCCGAAGCCGGTGTCCGGAGCGCGGTCAGCATCGGCAAAATCTCCGGTGGCAGGCTCGCGGCGTACTTCGGCGACCAGTCGGCCAATGTGTACGCCGTCGACGCCGAAACCGGAAAGTTGCTATGGAAGAAGAAGGTCGATGACTACTGGCGCTCTGCCGTTACCGGAGCACCGGCCCTCTATGCCGGGCGTCTGTACGTGCCGGTTTCCTCGCGTGAAGAGTCCCAGGTGGGCGATCTGAAATACCCGTGTTGCAGGTTCCGGGGAAGTCTCGTCGCTCTGGATGCCTCGAACGGCAACGTGTTGTGGAAGACGTACACGATTCCGGAAGAAGCTCACGAGACCGAGAAGAATCAGATTGGCACCCAACTCTGGGGGCCCTCCGGAGCCCCGATTTGGAATGCTCCAACCCTCGACCTGAAACGAAATCTGCTGTATGTCGGCACCGGTAACAATTACTCCATTCCGGCAACCGAGGCGTCGGATTCCATTGTGGCCTTCGACATGAAATCGGGCAAGATCCGATGGAGTCGCCAAGTTGCCGAGAAAGATGTCTGGAATGCGAGCTGTGGACGCCCCGATCGCAACCCAGCGGTTTGCCCTGACGCGAGCGCTCCCGACGCGGATTTCGCCTCCTCGACGAGTCTCGTGGAATTGAAGAACGGCCGCCAAATCGTCGTTGCAGCAAACAAGGCGGGCATGGTGTTTGCCCTGGATCCCGATCGGGAAGGGAAAATCTTGTGGGAACGACGCGTCGGGAAGGGGAGTTCTGGAGGCGGCGTTATGTGGGGGCCCGCGATAGACGGCCAGAACGTCTACGCAGCCATCGCGTACTTCGATCGCGCGAATCCTAATGCGAGCGGAGGAATAACTGCACTCGACATTGGCAGCGGGCGCACGGTCTGGTCCACGGCGCCTCCGCCGTGTGGAGAGAGAACGCCCTGCAAACCGGCCCAGGCGGCGGCAGTGACGGGCATCCCGGGCGTCGTGTTTTCCGGCACCATGGACGGCCAATTGCGAGCCTATTCAACACGCGACGGTAAAATTATCTGGGAATACGACACGGTTCGCGATTATGAAACGGTGAATGGCGTGAAGGCCAACGGAGGTTCCATGAGCAACGCGGGCCCGACCGTTGTGGGTGGCATGGTCTTTACGAATTCCGGCTACTCCCACCACGGAGGCGTCATCCCCGGCAACGTCTTATTGGCGTTTTCTGTGGAATGAAAAGCGATCGCAAAGGAACCGCCAATTCCTTTTGCTGCGCCCCGCCTTGTGCCAACACTAACCGATCGTGAATGGTGAACCTTTTAGAAGTTTTGCCAGCGAATGGAGCGGCGTCAGCCAGGGACGCTGGTCTAGCCATTCCCACGCGGGATTCAACAACGACGCCAGGAACACGGGCAACGTGGTAAACGCACCGCTCGAAGAGAAACGCAAAGCTACCCCGGCCAGCGGCATTGAACTAATAATCTGCATCGTGCCGTCATGACCAACGGCACTCGGGAACAGTTGGCTGACGTATTTTGCCGTGTGGTTGTTTGCAGGGAGCGTTATGGCGACCGGGGGCGCAATCACCGCACCATTCCCATCCAGAATCTGGAGTGTAATGTCTGCCGTACTGGCACCGGTGTTGACGAGGGCCACTGCACTGTCGAATTTATCGGCCACATAAAAGAAGGTGGCCTGCCGCATCGACGCTGTTACAGCCGGTACGCTGGCTTCTGCAATTAATCCACCGGACAGTCCGCCCGGCGCCCCCGGCCCCCCTCCGAAGCCATATTCGGAAAATACGGCAGTGCTTGTAACACGGGAGCCCGATGATAACGTGCCAAAACCTACGGTTAGAGGGCCAGCGCCACTTGAGAGATATATCCGCGTCTGCCCGACCTCGAGCTGGAACAGAATTATATTTCCGCTTCCACCGGGCTGGTTTCCCGTATCGGCATCGAAGAAAGAGATGTTGAACGGCGTACCGTTGTCTTGTGTGAAAAGGATTGAACCGCTCGTCGGACTGGTCCCCGAATTAGTAATCAAAATCCAAGTGACCCAACTGATGCCTCCCCCTTGCTGGCCGTTAGCAATCTGTGGATAGTAGAGAGTCGTCTGAGCCGACGAAATGGCGGTTATGGTCAAAATCCAAAAAACAGTCGAAAAAAAAAGTTTCATTGGTTTCTCCTTCAGCTCTTCCGGGACGACGGCCCGAATTGTTTCGCGTAACATTGCAAATGCACAATGCCAGAACGAGTCGGGTGAGAAAAGACGGCAGGTCTTCGCCGAAATGTCCGTCGCAAACCCCTTGCGCCGATCTGGCTGGACTTATCCTTTGCGAGCGGCCACAAAAAGCTTGAAATGACCGCGAACTGCGAAAGTCAGGTTAGATCTCCAGCATTGCGGTGCTGTCGCCGAACTTTTCGGCGTGAATCCCAAGCTTGTCCAGCATGGCCAGAAGCAGATTGGACATCGTGGTGTCTTTGGGATTCCGAATGTGGCGTCCGCCCTTGAGCCGGCCCGACGCGCCTCCCGCGAGGATGATCGGTAGTGGAGCGTGATTGTGCTGGTTCCCGTCGCTCATGGCGCTGCCATATAAAACCATGGAATGATCCAGCAGGGTTCCGTCGCCCTCCGGGATCGCCTGCAGCTTCTCGAGCAGGTAGGTGAACGTGGTGACGTGATACCGGTTCAATACGGCAAACCGGTCCATGTTCTCCTTCAGGTTGGAGTGGTGCGACAGGATGTGGAAAGCATCGCGCACGCCGCTCTTGGCGTAAACGGCGTTGCTGAGTTCTTTCGCCATCAATAGTGTGGTGATGCGTGTGATGTCGGCCTGCCAGGCCAGGACCCAGAGGTCGAACATCAGCTTCATGTGCTCTTCGAAATCTTTTGGAATACCCGCCGGTGCGCGCGGCACTTTGAGATCCGCCGAGACCTGCTGATCCGCTTTTTCGATTCGACGCTCGATCTCACGCACGTCATTCAAATACTGATCCAGCCGGCTGCGGTCACCTGCAGGAAGCTTCCGCTGCAGAGACGGCACTTCACCCAGAACGGAATCCAGAAGACCGAGGGATTGCTGCCGGCGCGCCCGGCGCTCGGCATCGGTGCTCCCGTCGCCGAACAACCGTTCAAAAACCACTTGAGGATTGTTCTGCATCGGAAGCGGAGAGGTCGGCCCCTGCCACGAGATTGTATCGCGGTAAGCGCAACTGAGACCATCGCCACAGCTCAAACTCGGGTCCTCAATTCCCATCTCGATGGAGGGCAGTGGAGTGTCCTGTCCGATCTTCTGCACGGCGAGTTGATCTACAGTAATGCCCAAATAGGCCTGGGCGCCGGCCTTCGCCTGAGCGCCGCTGAGGAACGCCGCGGCCGAGCGGGTGTGGTTGGAAGTTGCCGAACCTCCCCCGTACGCTTGCGGGTGGCTGAGATCGCTGATCACGTTGACCCGATCACGGAATGGTTTAAGCGGCTGAAGGATTTCCGAAAACTCAAACGCGGAGCCTTCCTTTTCCGGGGTCCACTTGTCCATGGTGGCGCCGTGCGGGAAATAGATGGCACCGAACCGCGTCCGCGCACTAGCCGCTGTCTGCCGCAACGGCGTCGCGGCGGGAACCATCGATTCCAGAAAAGGCAGAGCGATCGTAACACCGGCGCCTCGGAGGAACGTGCGGCGTGAAAGATACTTCTTTGTGATGAACATGATTTCAACTCCTGTTAGTTCTTCATCTTCATTTGGAACGGTTCGCTCTGAACGACTCCCAACACCAGCGAAGAAAAACGATACTGGTTCGGAGCCGAACGCCGAACGATCGAGCGCACTGCCGGCATATCATAATATTGAACCACTCGGCCCAGCGCATACGTCAAAAGTTTTTCGGTCGCCGTCGTCACGAACGCGTCCGACCGGCTCAGAAGCGCCTGCCGCAAGTCCGTGGGGCCATGGAGCGTGGTGCCGTCCACGAGTTGGCCCGAAGCGTCGATCGGCGTCTTACCATCAAGCTGACGCCACGCGCCGATCAAATCGAAGTTTTCGAGAGCAAAACCTATCGGGTCCATGATTTTGTGGCAACTGGCACAAGGCTCAACTTTGCGGTGCAACTCCAGGCGCTGGCGCAAGGATGTCACCTTTACGGCTTCCGCATCTTTCTCCAGATTGGTGTCGACTCCAGCCGGCGGCACGGGAGCGGGTGTTCCCAGAATGTTTTCGAGGATCCATCGGCCGCGCGTCACCGGGGAAGTCCGGGTGGCGACGGACGTCACGGTCAGAATGCTGCCCTGTCCCAGAAGACCCCGGCGTGGGCTGGCCGCATCGAGGGTTACGCGGCGAAAGTAGCTCCCATGAATATTGGGAATGCCATAGTGACGGGCGAGCCGTTCGTCCACAAATGTGTAATTCGCATCGAGCAGGTCGGTGATGCTTCGGTCCTCGCGGACAATGCTTTCAAACAACATCTCAGTCTCGCGTGCGAACGCCTGACGAAGATTCTCGTCGAAGTCCTTCGCCCCAGTTTCTACTTTCGCGAGTTCCCGCAGGTACAGCCACTCACCGGCAAAGTTCTTTATCAGGGCGTCCGACTTTGAATCCGCTAGCATCCGCCTCACCTGCTGTTCGAGCACCATGCGATTGCTGAGCCGGCCTTTAATGGCCGCGTCCAGCAGTTCGTCGTCGGGAATGCTGCTCCACAAAAAAAACGACAAGCGCGAAGCGATCTCGAGATCGCTCAGGCGGTAGACGGCGCCATCCTTCAATCCCGCAGGTTCCTCTTCAGCCCGGTATAAAAAACGGGGAGCCACGAGCACCCGCGCCAACGCCTGTTGGATACCGGTCTCGAAGTCCCCATCTTTGCGGCCTTGCTGATAAAAACTCATCAACGTTTCGATTTCCGCGTCGAGCGCAGGCCGGCGGAATGCCCGGCGGGCCAGCGTCGTGAGGATTTGGCGCGCGCACGCGGACTCGTCGTTTAGCGTCGGGCCCACCGTCCGGCCACTGGAGGAATTCGATGGAGGGCCGGCCGGTCCCCCCACGCCATTTAGCGTCGGGCCCACCGTCCGGCCACTGGAGGAATTCGATGGAGGGCCGGCCGGTCCCCCCACGCCGTCATGGGCCGTCACGGGATAACACACGAATATGCGGTGGCGACTGGGAGTGTCGCCGGGGCTGGTGGCATTGAACGGACCGGTGATCACTACGCTGTTCACACCTCCGGGCGCTGTGAACACGGATTTGATTCTGAAGTCCGAATACGCCTCGTCCACGCCGGCCGCCCTCTGCCGGTCGACGAGAGCCGCGCTGATGGTGTGGGGTCCCGCCCTGACGGCGAACCGGAAGTTCCGGGGATTGCTCACGGCGAGTTTCTCGCCATCGATCGTGACATCGATCGCCGCGCCGCCACCTCCGCCACCGAATCCGCTGCCAACGTTGAATTCGTACTCCGCATCCATCGGAAAAGTATGCCGGATGAGCATACCGCCACGAGTTCCAAGGGGCAGGCCCTCAATGTGACGGTCCTGGGAAAGCCCGCTTGGAGCCGGATACGTGATCTGCGTCGGGATCAGCGTACGATCGCCCACGGCCCGCCGGCTGATTTTCATCGCGGCGGACACGTAGCCCTGAATAAGCGACGGAGAAACTCCCAGGGCATCCGCGATATTGTCAAACCCTTCGGTGGAATCGTCCGCCGGAAGAAGTGTCGTGACATCCACATCAAGCGCGAGCAGATCGCGGATCACGTTGGCGTATTCGGTCCGATTAAGCCGATGCAGCGCCGGAGTTCCCGGATTGGGGCTGAGAGCCGCGTCACGGTCGATGCGCGCTTCGAGTTCGGAGGCAAAGGCATCCAGCGCAGCCCGCTCCGGCCGCCGAGCACCGCTGGGAGGCATCATGCCCGTTCTGATTTTGCGTACGACCTTCTCCCAGACCGCCGCGTCTTTCCCAACGTGCTCGAAGTCCATTGTGTCGAGGGCGAGTCCGGCGGTTTTTGCCCGCTGGTTGTGACAGGTAATGCAGTACTGATTGAGGAGGGCAGGTTGCGGCGAGACCGCGGAATTGTTCTGGGGTTCGGCGATTTGTGTGTCACTGGGAAGGATGGTCAGGAGGGATATCCCGATAACCGCAATGCGGATTAATCTTTGGAATATTCCCCTCCTTGATAAGGAGGAGTGGCTGCGCGGCCAAGAAAAGACGCCGAAGGCCACATTAGCCCGCTCAGACGGGGTGGTTGGTTGGGCACCACGTACGGCCGAACTGACCACCCCGTCTGCGCCATCTGCGGTGGCTTCGCAACATTTTCTTGATGGCGCAGCCACCCCTGCTCCGTGAGGAGGGGAAT
>QHXC01000139.1 GCA_003222815.1 Acidobacteriota bacterium
CAATGTCCGAGGAGATTCTCGTATCCGTCCGGCAAGCGGCGGATGAACGCCTCGGCGCCCACCTTGCGGGCTGCACCGCGTATATCCAGATCGGACGAGGCTCTTTCTAAATCTCCCAATCGAATATTTTCGGCAACAGTCGCGTTGTAGTGGACCGGCTGCTGGAACAGCACCGTAATCTGCCGGCGCAGTTCCTCGACGGAAAAACTGCGCACGTCCGCGCCATCGACCGTGACCGAACCGCACTCGGGGTCGTAGAAACGGCACAGCAGCTTCACCAGGGTGCTCTTGCCCGCGCCATTGGGGCCGACGATCGCAAGCACGCGGCCGGCCGGAATGGTGAGATTGAAGTCATGCAGTGCGATCTTGCGGGTGCCGGGATACCGGAACGTGACGTCGTGGAAGCGGATCCCTTCTCTCAGACAGACCGGCGGTGTTGCGGGTTCTTGAGGCGAGACGACCTGTGGCTCCAGCGCCAGGAACTCGAAAAGGTTGCCGAGGAAAAGCGAATTCTGATAAAGCTGCCCGACATTTTCGAGCAGCGCGCGCGCCAGGCTCAGTCCTTGTTGAAACGCCTGGTAGAAGAGAGCCAGGTCGCCCAGGGATATCAAACCGCGGAGCGCTTGAGACACCATCCAGACGAAGGCCGCGCCCGTGACCGCGAGCGCGGAGACCCCGGCCAGCAACTGCGCCGTGCCCTGGCGGCGAGCCAAATCGAAGCGTTCGCCGCGGAGCTGCCTTCGGAGACTTTGATATGCGGTCTGAAAGTGATCGCCCAGGGCAAAGAGCCGGACTTCAGGCGCGCTCTCTCCAGTGGTGAGCAGCCAGTCGTAATACCAGGCGCGCCGCTCAACCGGCGTGGTGCGGACGCGGAATTCGTGCTGCCGGACGGCATGGCGCAGGACGACGGCGAGCGCCGGAAGGGTGCTGACCAGAAGCGCCATGGGAAGCCAGACGCCAAGGCCTGCGAGCACCACGAGCATGGCGGCGAGCGTGACGCCATTCTGTAGCAGCCCCCCCAGCGTTTCCAGCAACGCCATCGGCCGATAGCCCGCCTCCGCGCGCGCCATGTGGAGGTGGTCGTAGAAATCCGGCGATTCGTAAAAGGCAAGATCCGCATCGACGGACTTACGGTGGATCAGCGACGTGATGTGATCGTGCACCAGGTCCGCCTGCACCGTGCGGACCCACTGGATCGCGCCGCGCAGCACTTCGGTAAGCAGAAGCACAACGGCCATCAAAGCGGCAGGCCCGAGTATCGGGCGCCAGCCGCCGCCCGAACGGATGGCGGCAACGATTCCATTGACGACCGGGCGCGTGAGATAGACGGTGGCGACCGGGAGAAATCCTTGAACGAGCAGAAGGACGATCCAGGCAAGGCTCCAGTTGGGAGCGGCGCGCCAGATGAGGCCGAGGGTCCGGGTAAGGTGAGGCAGCGTGCCGGCGGCGCGGCGAAAATATCGGGAAACCGAACGGGCTCGCGGTTCTTCTGGGATGTCGATCATTCTAAAAAAATCGGGAAAAGAAGGAGCGTTTCGGTTTGGCCGAAGGTCCAAAGCGGATCGGAGGCTGAACCTGAACCGCTTCGCCATTGATGACGGCTCGGGGGTTGTCCAGGACCAGAGCGCGGGCGCGATCTTCGCCAATGATGGCGGCAGCGGCGGCGCGGCCCTTGCTGAGGATCGGAGGCCGGCTGCTCGTCCGATGCGTGTCGGTGGCCAGGAAGTGAACGCAGTTGCGCCGGAGCAGAATGTCGGCGCAGATCTTGGCGGCCGGACCGAATTCACCGGTCACACTCATGGCAGTGACCTGAATCAGGACGCCGTGTTCGACGAAAGCCGCTACGATGGAGGGATCGGCCTGAATCTGCGAGTTGCGCTCCGGGTGGACAAGAATCGGTTGCACTCCCTCGAACCGGAGCTGGTCGAAAAGCTCCTCAGCCGCCACCGGAACAGTCACCCGCGGAAACTCGACAAGCATGTAGTTGCGCTGGTTGATCCTGGTCACCTGATTGTGCCGGACCTGGTCGACAATGCCGTGGGAGATGTGAACTTCATTCCCAGGCAGGATCTTCAACAGTCCGCCACAGGCCCCCGCTATGGCTTCGTTGAGTGCGGCGACGCGGTCGAGAATCTCCGATGGGCCGGGATTTTGCGAAAGACCATTGAACATGTGGGGCGTGGAAACCATCCGCTCAATGCCGTCCTGGACGGCGATGCGCGCCATTTCGACGGCCTCCTCAAGATTGCGCGCGCCGTCATCAATCTCGGGCATGATGTGGGAATGTATATCGATCACGAGCGGAGAATAACATGCGGCCATAAGACAGGGGTCAGGGATCAGGGGGGTCAGGGATCAGGGGGGCTGAAATCTGCAATCGCCAATCGTCAGGTACGCAACAAAGATGTTCATCTGAGCCGCGAATTGCGCGAATGACGCGAATGGGCCGCCCGCAATTACTGTAATGTGGGCAATTCTGTGCGGCCCATTCGCGCGTCATTCGCGTAATTCGCGGCAAAAAAATCTTCGCAAAAATCCAAGAAACCCTATGTCCCCATGCCAGAATTCGTGTTTCGCTGTAAAGGTCAGCAATGGCAAACGATTTGTGGTATGCACTTCAAGTAAGACCCCGATCCGAATGGATGGTTGCGGCCAATTTGTGCAACAAAGGCTATGAACTGTTTCTTCCAACGTACAAATGCAAACGGCGTTGGTCGGATCGAACCAAGATCCTGGAGCTGCCTCTTTTCCCGGGATATCTGTTTTGCCAGTTCGACGTCCAAACGCGGCTGCCTATTTTGATGACATCAGGCGTAAGTTCCATTGTCGGCGCCGGGAAAAGCCCGCAACCCGTGGATGAAACGGAGATCGACGCGATTCGCACCGTGGTCCACTCGGGCCTCATGTACGAGCCTTACGCGTACCTGCCCGTGGGGCAGTTGGTGCGTGTGGAGCATGGGTCCTTGTGCGGTTTAACCGGCGTCGTCACGAACCGCAAGAAGGATTTCCGCCTTATCATTTCGATTACCTTGTTGATGCGTTCCGTCTCCGTGGAAATCGATCGGTCATGGCTGAAGCCGATCGGAAACGCGCCTCAAGGACGTTTTGTGTTGCCGGAAGCGAGTGTCATGACTCCGGTGATACCATCCTCGCTGCAACCGTAGCTACTCCGA
>QHXC01000074.1 GCA_003222815.1 Acidobacteriota bacterium
AATGCGCCGCCGGTGAGGATGTCGTCGATGACGACGACCATGATGACCGTCATCACCGCCATGGCGGCCATGATCATCATGACGACGACGCTTTCCTTGTTTGATCGATCATTCTTGCCGTGGCGACAGAAACATCTGGACTGTATCAAAGAGTAACATTGACTCTACGGTCGAGTTAATCGACTTACATGAAAGTCCGAAAATCATACACGCAGTCCACCATATTCGGATTCTGTTGAATTGAATGATATTCGCGAAGGCTTTCGAGTAAGCGCATAACCGAAACAAGCGGGGTGGGCGATATACGATGGGGAGCACCTCAGGGAACCGACGGCCGCCGTGAACTGTCGAGACGTCGAGACCTTCCACCGGGGTCAGCGCATTGCCAGTCATGCCCGCAGCTCTAAAATCGGTGGCCATACGACCATCGACGCGCATCGACCCAGTCCCATCAACGCTACCTGGAATAAGCGATTATAATGGTCCCATCCAATCTCATCGATAAGTGGGGCCAGGATCTCAAGACCTTCTATGAACGTACCTCCAGCATCGTTCCGCAATTCAAGATGAAGGCGCAAGCCGAAAAAAACTTACGAACCGCGCGGCTGTGCGTTACGGCGTAGCTCGGCACAGCAACGAATTATTGAAACTCCTGGACGATCCATCTCGAGAACGATGCCACTTGATTTTCCTAGCGCACGGTGCCATGGGGCGGCAGCAGACAGACATGTGGATCCGCCTGGCAGTTATCGCAGAAGCGCTGCGGCGGCATGGCCGAGGCACCGGCCGGCTCGTAGAGTAAAGAATCAGATACACCGGTTTGTCGGGAGGCGGGGCCCCTGGGGCTCAAAAGTTGACAAAATAGCCCTTACCGGACGCCCCCAGGCCGCCGTGCCCGCTTGAACCTCCTACGGCTGAGACATCTGCGTCCTCCCTTTTTTGTCTGACATTATACGGGGCGCAGCAGGCCAGCGGCCTGCGCGTCCTGCTACCGGTCTCCATGTCCGGGTTTGGACAAGCGCGTTATTCAAATCCGCGACTATCCTGTATCATCGTCCTAGACGGAAGGATGCATGACCAAACGAGTCAATTTGGAACTGGACCTACCCGATGACGTGGCTGAGGAGCTGCGCAACGAGGATTTGACCGCGAAGGTCAAGGAGTCGCTTGTCCTGGAACTCCTTCGCGAACACCGCATATCGCAAGGGAAGGCCGCCGAATTACTTGGCATACATCGGAGTGATCTGTTTCCGTTGATGACGAAATATCAGGTCTCGGTGATCGATCTCACGCCCGAAGAGCTTCGTGAAGAACTCAACAAACCCCTACCATAACTTCATTAGTGCGACTCGTCTCAAATTCGGGACCTATTCTTTCCTTTGCGAGAGCGAATAAATTCGATGTCTTGAACGCCGTAGTCCAGGAGTTGTTCATCCCTGAGGCCGTTTACGACGACATCGTTGTCGCGGGCCACGACAAAGTAGGCGCAAGCGAGGTTGCAGACGCAGTTTGGATACGACGAACGCGCGTGACTGACACTTCATCGGCCGACCGTTTGTCTTCGCCCTGTTCCGGTTTTGTGAGACGTTCTAAAGATTTAGGAACACCCCAAACGCCCGACATTCGGACGATAGATCATTTGACACTCCGAAAGTGGTTTGTTATCGTGGCGCCGCGTTTAAGCCCATAACTGAATTCGATAACAATTTGGCGGCAGACCAAAAAGAGTTTCGCGCGAAAGAGTGGCGTTCTTTCGCTTTGAAGTGGAGGGAAAGATGCAGAACCAGAGGGAGCGCATGGATAGAACGAAGCATTTCCTCGAACGCGTGTGGAGAAACGCGCTGATGGGATCGCTGATTTTTGTGTTGAGCTGCGTTGTGGCGTCGGCGCAGACAACAGCTTCGGTTAGCGGCTCTGTGAAAGATCCGAGCGGAGCGGTTTTGCCCGGTGTGGAAGTCACGATGACTCAGACCGACACGGGCCTGAAGCGGAGCGCAGTAACCAATGAAACCGGCTTGTATACATTGACGAACCTGCCCGTGGGTCCGTATCGGTTGGAAGCGGGTCTGCCGGGGTTCCGCTCCTATGTGCAAACGGGGATCCTGCTGCAGGTCAACGACAATCCTGTGATCAATGTGGCGCTCGAAGTTGGCCAGGTTACCGAGACCATCGAGGTTCAAGCGAACGCCGCCCTGCTGGAAACGCGAACTACGACCATCGGTCAAGTGATCGACAACCAGCGCGTGCTGGAGTTGCCGCTCAATGGCCGCCAGGTGACCGAACTGGTCTTGCTTTCTGGAGTCGCGAACATCGGCGGGGTCAACGCCAACAATTCGGGAATCCGGAATTATCCCACGACCACGATTTCCGTTGCGGGTGGCGCTGGCAACGGTCTGGTGTACCTGCTGGACGGAGCGACGCATAACGATCCGTACAACAACATGGGTCTGCCGATGCCGTTCCCGGATGCATTGCAGGAGTTCAAGGTGGAAAGCAGCGCCGGACCAGCCCAGTACGGGCAACACGCGTCGGGCGTGATGAATGCGGTGACGAAGTCGGGCACGAATGAAATCCATGGCGACGTCTTTGAATTCCTCCGCAACGGCCGCCTCAACGCCCGCAATGCGTACGCTCTAAGAAGAGACGATCTGAGGCGCAACCAGTTCGGCGGAACTGTCGGGGGACCGATCAAGAAGAACAAACTATTCTTTTTCGCCGGTCACCAAACCACGACGAACCGCCAGACGCCTCCAGAGGACAGGCAATTCGTTCCTACCGCGGCGATGCTCGCCGGTGACTTTACCGCATTCGCCTCGGCGGAGTGCAACAATGGCCGGCCGCTCACTCTTAGGGCCCCGTTCGTCAACAATAAGGTCGATCCCCGTCTGTTCTCTCCCGCTGCAGTGAGGCTTGTGACCTGGAATAAGGACGGACTTGTATTCCCCACAACCAGCAATCCATGCGGTGAACTTCGGTTCGGCCGAAAGTCGGCGGATACCGAGCACATCACACTCGGAAAGGTGGACTTGCAGAAGAGCGAGAAGAGCTCGCTGTTCTTCCGTTATCAGGAAGCGCGCCGGTTTACGCCGAACGACCTGGATCCCTCCAACTACTTGACCTTGAGCATCGGAAATTTGACTCAGAACGTGTTTTCGGCGGTAGTGGGCAATACCTACTTGATCAGCCCTGACATGGTGAGTTCCTTCCGTGTGTCCGGAATTCGAACGAGATTGGACAGGACCGCTCCGAAGGTTCTCGACCTTAGCGACATCGGAATAAAGAACGTGTTCAATCCATACCCGCACTTCATGCGCATGGTGATCACCAACGGGTTCAACTGGGCCGTGAACATCCAACCTGGACACTACAGCACGGTGGCCGAGCAGTTCTCTGAAGATCTGAGTTGGGTGCGAGGAGCGCACCAGTGGGGATTCGGCGGCAACTTCATCCACACGAACCTGAACGCCAACTCCGGCGTCAATACGAACCCGACGTTTACCTTCTCTGGTCAAGCGCAGTCCGGCAGTGGGCTAGGGGACTTTTTGCTGGGAAGACCGTCGCTTTTCGCGCAGGGCAATGAAAATGTAGGCAATGGCCGCCAGCATTATATTGCGGCGTACGTGCAAGACACATGGAAGGTGAGCCCCAAGTTGACGCTGAACTACGGCGTGCGGTGGGAACCTTTCCTACCGGGGTACGAAGCCAATAACCAGACGGCTCATTTTGACAGAGCGGCGTTTGACGCGGGCGTACACAGTAAGGTGTACGTTAATGCTCCGGCTGGCCTTCAGTTTCCCCCGTTGCGTGGAACCACTGGGCGGAGCGAGGATGGAAGGACGAACAAATATCACGACAACGCCTGGTGGCATTTTGCGCCGCGCTTGGGATTCGCTTTGGATCCTACCGGCGATGGCCGGATGACGATTCGAGGAGCGGGCGGAATCTTTTTTGACTACGCCCACCTTTGGACGTACAGCTCGCAAGGAAGCAATGCTCCGTTTGGCAATCAGATCCAAATTTTCCCGTCGAGTTTTGACGATCCGTACACCAGCATCGGTTTGCCGAATCCCTTCCCGCAGTTCGCCAACAAGAATTCCACTTTTTCGCAGTTCGGGTCTTACAACAGCTATCGGACGAATCATCATGCGCCTTACGTTTATCAGTGGAACCTCAGCATCCAAAGACAGATTGGGAACAACTGGCTGGTATCAGCCAACTACCTGGGCAACAGCACCATGCACTTGTTGGGCGACACCGAACACAATCCCGCTATATACCTGGGATCGGGCGCGTGCACCATCAATGGCGTGAACTATACAACGTGCTCCACACTCGCCAATCTCAACCAGCGCCGCGCGTTATTTCTGGCAAACGCCGGGGAGGGACAGTACTACGGCTATGTTGAGGATGTAACGGATGACGGAACACAGAACTATCACGGGATGTTGCTTTCAGTCCAGAGCCGGCGGAGCAAGGGTTTAACCGTGCAGGGGAATTACACCTGGTCCCACTGCATCGGCGATCCTGGAGATAGTCAGCCCGGAATCGGTACGTCTGCGCAGTATCCCGGCCGCCGGTTCTACGAACGCGGGGATTGTGATGGAGACCGCCGGCAAGTGGCGAATTTCTCCACGGTGTATGCGACGCCGCAGTTTTCCAGCAAACCGATGCAGATCCTGGCCAGCAACTGGCAGATCTCGGGTCTTGTCCGCCTGCAAACCGGCAGCTACTTTACCGTGACGTCCGGCTTTGATACCTGCCTTTGCGGCGCGCAGGGGAGAGACCGCGCGAATCAGCTCCTCGCCAATGTCTATACTGCGGATAAGAGCCCCACTCAGTACCTGAACCCTGCGGCCTTCGGGCGGCCAGCGGATGGCCAATGGGGAACCGGCAACATCAATACTCAGGGGCCGGGACAAATCGATATCAACGTGGCTCTGACGCGAAAGTTCCACGTCCGGGAAACCCAGACGGTTGAGTTTCGAGCCGAAGCGTTCAACCTGCCCAACCATCTAAATCCGTACAATCCAGGGGCGAACGCTCCGGGGCTGGCTACCCAGAACACGAATGTTTTTAGTAGTGTGAACTTCGGCAAGCTACTGACCGCCCGCGATCCGCGAATCATCCAGCTCGCGCTGAAGTTTGTGTTTTAGAGAGACCAAAGAGAGACCAACGCTGCCTTGACAGCGTGTAGCGAGGGGCGTAGCACCGGCGAAAATTACTCGCCCCTGAACATGGATTCTATCTTGAAGGGTGCCGCATGAAAGGGAATCTGGCAAAGTCTGTGACATTGGTTATAGGCCTTCTGATGGTTGGCGACCTGGCGTGGGCGCACCACGTGATCGCGGCAAAGTTCGATCCCAACAAACCGGTTACCCTCAGGGCAACCGTCGCAAAGATTGATTGGCTGAATCCTCACGTTCACATCTTCATGGACGTACAAGACGGCCGTAGCATCACGACCTGGGCAATCGAATTGGAGAGTCAGGTGGATCTTCAGAGGAGTGGCTGGAACCGGGAAACGCTAAAGTTTGGAGACGCGATCACCGTGCAGGGAATTTCCGCCCGGGACGGAAGCAAGCAGGCGTGGGGCAACTCGGTTGTGGTCGCGAGCACCGGCAAGAGAATTTTCACTCTGAATCCAGTGCAGCCGCGACGTGACAATCAGGCCGCTCGGCCAACACCCCGCTGGCCCGACGGAAAACCGAGATTGGGTCCCCCGCCAGGCGAACGGGGATATTGGGGAAATCCAAGCTTGACCGCGCTGATGCAGACTGGAGCCAACGTTCAGGTCGATGCCGATGGCCTTTTGCGCAACATCGCCGATGTCGACAAGGTGGCGCCGTTTCAGCGGTGTGCCAGAGACTTGTACGAACTACGGCAGCGCAATCTCTGGAAAGATGATCCGTTGTTTCTTTTCTGCAAACCGCCGGGTGGACCGCGGCAGTTTCAGCTTCCCTACGGAGTTCAGTTCGTTGAAGAGGCATACCGGCAGCGCATTTGGGTCCTCATCGGTGGTGGCAATCACAATTGGCGTTTTATCTATACGGATGGCCGGGATCCGCTGGACCCCACTCAGAGGGACTTTGGCCATCCGCTCTATTACGGCCGTTCCGTTGCCAAATGGGACGGAGACACGCTGGTCGTTGACACGAAAGATTTCAACGAGGAGTTTTGGTTCAGCAACGGCGGTCTTCCGCATACCCATCAACTTCATTTGATTGAGCGCATCTCGCGGCCCGACTTCAATACGTTGAAGTACGAAGTCGCCGTCGATGATCCGGGCGCCTACACGAGAACCTGGTCCGGCGGGTGGACTCTTCAGTGGATTCCTGGAGAAGAACTGCCCATATACTTTTGTCAGGACAATCGACCTTAATCGAGAGAACGGAATTTAATTTGTTTGACACGTCTTCGAGATATTTGAGAAACATGTGATTCAGTCCTTACAAAACAGGAGGAAGCCGATGAGTCAGCACACAGTTCGTGGCCTGGCCCTCGTTTTCGGTGTGTTTCTATCAGTAGTGCCGGCTGTGGCGCATCATGCTTTTGCAACTGAGTTTGACGCCAAAAAACCGGTAACGTTCCGGGGCTATGTCACGAAAATCGAGTGGACGAATCCCCACGCATGGTTCTACGTCAATGTCAAAGATGAGTCCGGTAAAACCGAAAATTGGGGTTTCGAAATGGGCGCGCCCGGGGCTCTCGGAAGAGAAGGATTGCAACGGGACACTTTGAAGATTGGGGACGAAGTCATCGTTGAGGGCAGCCTGGCGAGGAACGGGACCAACCGGGTGAATGCGCGGAACCTGACGCTGGTCGGTACGGGTAAAAGATATGGCACGGCGTCCAGCCAGAATGCTCCCCAGTAACCGGTTAGTCCCGCTTTGGCAGAGCACCTTGCCAGAAGGAGGTTCTCACGTGCGACATCGGGTCTTCGCAACGTTCGCAGTGGCCGTTGCACTACTGGGATTGCCGGTGCCGGCGCCATCATTTGCGCAGAATGCCCGGCAGGCGGCACAGGCGCCTTCCCGCCCAACGCCGCGTTGGCCGGATGGCAGGGTGAACTTGGGCGCTCCTCCGGGAGAAAAGGGGTTCTGGTTGCCCAATGGGCGGCCCATACTTGCCCAGCCTGAAGGGAATATCGCCACCGCTGGTGATCCGCAGGGACGAACCGCCTTCTCCGGACCACCGTTCCCGGGAAAACCAAAAGAGAGTGAGGTTCCTTTCCAGGACTGGGCAAGGGCTATATATCAATGGCGGGAAACCAACTTGTATGAACCTTATATCCGTTGCAAGCCCTCGGGTGGAGCCCGGCCGTTTATCAATCCGTTTGGGGCCGAGTTTGTGGATCTGCCCGAACTCAAGACCATCTACCAATTCGATGGCAATCTCCATACGTGGCGGGTCATTTATATGGATGGCCGGCCGCATCCGAAAGATCTGGTTCCCAGTTACTACGGACACTCTGTCGGCCATTGGGAGGGCGATACCTTGGTCGTCGACACGCTCGGCTTCAACGAAAGAATGTGGATCGACCGGGAGGGAATGCCCCACACCGAAAAACTTCACCTGATCGAGCGTTTTACGCGGACGGATTTCAACACCATGAAATACGAAATGACGATCGATGATCCCGGCGCCTACACAAAGACATGGACGACAGGTTTTTTCCTTCGCTGGAATTCGTCGGACGAAATGTTTGAATTCATCTGCCAGGAAAATAATCAGGTCGTCGACGTGTTGGGTTCCCCGGAGGAGAAGGTAGAACGTAGCCTCCAAATTGTTCCGTAAATGCTAGTAGTCCACCGCGACACTGCGAATAGATTCTTCCGGCCCACAATTGCAGATAATTGCAGATTGGCGATGTGACTTCTTGACGTCGGAATCCAGGGAACGGGGCGGTGTGCTTTGCCCGACCGGCACGACCAGGAGGCTGCGGTCCCGTCCGCCATCATAATCCGCAGCTTGGCCAAAAGCTAGCGGCTGGAAAAGCGTTTTGGGCACACCCGACTGGAACGGAGGAAAAATGGGGACATAGGGCTACGTCCCCATTTTTCCTCTACCTTAACGCGCGACCGGATGCTTTTCGGCGGCTATCTTCCGATTGTCACCGCGTGGAGGCCGAGGGATTACTCTCGCCTCCCCAAGAAACACCAGCCGATTCGAAATCCGTAGCGGTATCCGCAATCCTCCGCTAAGATTCCGGCAAGACAGTAACAGGAGGGACCCTATGAGAGGAACATTTTGTTTCGCGATGTGCGTTGTGTTGTTGCTCGCAAGTGGTTGGGTAGCGCAAGCGCAAACGCAGCCTGCCCCGCCCAAGGCGCTGCAGATCTTTGAAGAAAACGTCAAGGTCGGGAAAGCTCCCGCGCACGAGAAAGTCGAAACGAACTGGGTCAAAGCGTTCGCCAGGGCCAAGTGGCCGGGTCAGTACATTGCAATGAAGACGATTGCCGGACCACCTCAGGCGTGGTTTGTCGAGCCACATGATTCGATGGGTTCGATCGAAAAGCTTCAGAAGGACACCGAAAAGTTGACCGCCTTAGTGTCCGAGACGGATCTGCTGGGCGCGCAGGATGGAGAACTGTTATCCAGCGCCCGGTCGATCTTGGCCACGTACCGAGAGGACATCAGTTATCTTCCGCCGAATGTTGAGCCAGTGGCGAAGATGCGCTACTTCGATGTCGAGATTTTTCAAGTGAGGCCCGGGCATAACGCAGAATTTATTGAATCTCGGAAGCTCACTAAGGCGGCCCACGAGAAAGCGAAGATGCCCGACCCGATGGTGTACTACGCTGTGGCAGCCGGTGCACCGAACGGGACGTTTATTCGCTTCCGATCGCTAAAGTCGCTTGCGGACGAGGATCGATTTGACGAAGCCCACAATTCAAAGAACTATCGGGACGCGACGAGTTCGAGTTCAAAAAGAGTCGACGAACTGACATCGGCTTCCGTCGCCAATGTTCAGCATCTCATTTACGAGATCGATCCCAAAATGAGCTATATGCCGAAGGAATTCACGTCGCAAGATCCGGATTTCTGGACGCCGAAACCAAAGCCGGTCACCAGCGTCGTGACGCCGGCTGACAGGAAGCCCAAGGCAAATGACGAATAGCCGGGAGAGCGATAGGGTCGGGTGCGCCAGGGGATTTTGTGCATCAAACCAGTTTAATTTTCAGAAAATGAAGGTGAAGAATGCCCATCTACGAATACGAATGCCGGGGATGTGGACACCGTTTCGAGTACTTGGTGCTTCCGTCATCATCCGTGCCAGCCTGTCCATCCTGCCAGCATCAAGATCTTCAGCGATTGATATCGATCTGTGCTGTGAGCTCAGAAAGCACGCGGCAAGCTCATTTGAGTTCTGCCCGGAAGAAATCGGCGGCGGTTCAGCGCGAAAAGCAACACGAAGAACACAAGCTAATCCACAAGGATGACTAGCTCGCCGATATCCTTTTTTCTTCCTCAGGGGTAGGCTGAAGATTCTGGAAGGCACCACAAAACCGTCGTCAAATCAACATCGCTCAGTCCGCCTCATACCACGAACTTCGTCCGCGACCCAGAAGATGGAGACGTCCTGCCTGAACGAGCTGCCGCAAATGCAGCTTCAATGTGTTTCGATTGGCCTCGGTAAGTGCCAGCGCGGCAGCGAGCGTCAGCCGGCCGTGCTGCCGCACCAGTTGGAGCAATAGCTCATCGAGAGCCGACATGGAAGTCATGAGCCTTTCCCTCTTCACCTTTTCCGCCAAAGAATTTTTCTGCTCGACTAGACAGAGAAGAAAAAAACGTAGCCAGTCCATCAGATGAGACTCGTCTTTATCGAGTGTTCCCTGAGCGCTTCGGAGCGCACGGTAGTACTGTTCCCGGTTTTCTTCAACGACACGCTCCAGAGAACTGTATGACATATATGTGTAGCCCGCCCGGAGCAGCAGTAAGTTGGTCAGCACGCGCGCGAGCCTGCCGTTGCCGTCCTGAAACGGGTGTATCGCAAGAAATCGCACGACAAAGACAGCGGCGACGAGAAGCGGATGATGACTATTTCCTTCAAGCTCCCGCTTCGTCCAGGCAACCAATTCGTGCATCAGCCGCGGCGTGTCAAACGGAGTGGCCGTTTCAAAGATGACGCCCACACTTCGGCCGTGCTCATCGAAGGCTTCCACGTTGTTCGTAATCGTCTTGTAGCCCCCGCGATGGTGCTCGTCGCGAAGCGAAAATTTGAGGAGCGTGCCGTGAAGCTGCTTGACGTGGTTTTCCGTCAGCGGCATGTCCCGCCAGGAATCGAACACCAGTTTCGTTGCCTCCGCATAGCCCACAACCTCCTGTTCATCCCTCGACCGGAATGATCCCAGATCGAGGTTCGACAGGAGAATATCCACCTCACGATCTGTCAGCTTCGCACCCTCAATTCGAGTCGACGCTCCCACAGACTCCACCGTCGCGATCTGGCGTAATGTCGCCAGACGATCCGGCGCCAGACTTCCCAGTGCCTTCCACGCACCTTTGAACTCGTCAATATCGCCAACGAGCCGGAGCACATCGGGGGTAAGTATCAGATTCTTGAAAGGTTCAAGAGGCATATATCCGTAACTATACCCGAAAATACCCGAAATGGGTATTGGGTATTCTCGGGTAGCGTTGTGGGTATTATTGGCTTTGCCCAACCGGAGTGATCTGCACAACGGAAAGCTGCAATTTCAACGGCCGCACAACGGGACACTTGCTACGCTATCCGCATGGATCTTCCGATTGTATGCACGCTGACTGAAGCTGAATTGCGCGAGAGACGCCGTTCCGTTCTGGATTCAATCCGCCAAAACGCCATTCATATTACTGCAATTGCGGACGGCTACTCCTACCGCTTCACGCCAACTTCCGAAGTACTTTCCCAGCTATCCAATCTTGTCGATCTGGAACGGCAATGCTGCCAGTTCCTGACCTTCAAAATTATTGTGGAGGCTGGCAGTAAGGCAATCGGCTTGGACGTAACCGGGCCTCCACAGGCACAGTCAATCATCGCCGACTACTTCGGTGGCGTTGTCTCAAAAGCCGTTCTTGAATAATCTGTCCTCACGTGCCCGGAATGTGCGCACGCTTACGCGGAGACGATGGCCACCGATCAGTGTGTGTTCTTCTACGAATGATAGCCGCCGCCGATCTCGAACAACCCGACACTGATGAATAAGGCAATAGACTTCAGCAGCAAATTCACAACAGAAGATTACCCCTGACTCGCGGTAAGGAACAGGCGGATGCGTGCGAACAGTTCTTCACGCACGCTCCGAAACACGATGGTCTGTTGTGGTTCCGCTGTCGCTTCGGCGGGATCATCAAAGCCCCAATGGATCGGCTTAGCAGCCGGGAATATCGGACAGTTTTGCTTGGCTCGGTCACAGACGGTAATCACGTAATCGAATTGCTGGCCAGCAAACTTGGAAACATCCTTGGATGACTGCCCACTAATATCAATCCCGATTTCATTCATCATCTGGACGCTTTTCGGATGGATGCTTTTCGGGTGTGTCCCGGCGCTGAAAACCTCGAATCGGTCCCCGGCCAAATGCCGCAGGATGCCTTCGGCCATCTGGCTTCGCGCCGAATTGCCAGTACACAAAAAGAGAACACGTTTCTTAGTCGCCATAGGTATCGAGTGTATTCCGGCGGGCGGGTCTTCCAATAAGAGAATGCAATATCCAAAAATCCGGAATGTGTTTTGTCTGCGGCTCATAACTGATCAGTATTTCAGTGTTCTTTTGGAAATGGATTTGCAACGTACGAATACGTCAGGGCCACACCTACGTCAGAAAGGAGAAACTCCATGTGCAAAACTTCAGTGGTATTGCTGCGCCATTTCGTTTCAATCGCAGTTGTTACCCTAGCCATTCGCGCCGAAGCTGCTGATCCAGCCCCTGCACCTCAAGCCACGACGCAGGCTCCCGAGCCGCCGCGGCCAACGTATCCAGGGATCCCGCCTTCGCAAGGAAAACTAGAAGGGACGCTCGGCTCGTTCAACCTTCGGGTTTTCGGGACTGTGTTGCTGAACCTTTCGGGATCGGATTCGTCGATCGTTGGTGAGGAAGTGCCGTTGTGGGCTCTTCCTGGATCGGTTCGTGTTTCGTTCCCTGATGGGACTACGAAACGTGCCGGTGATGTTCACGATACTATTTTTACGGCACGTCAGAGCCTGTTCGGTTTCATCGTTTCGCCGTCCAACCCCTCCAGTGACACCTGGGTGCCGTCGGCAAAACTGGAATTCGACTTCTTCGGCACGCGTCCCGTCGACTCTTTGCAACCGCAGGGACGGGTGTTGAATCAACCGCGGCTGCGCCTGGCTTATTTTCAAATTGAGAAGCGGGCATTGAAAATCACGGCTGGACAGGATAAAGCCTTACTCGCTCCACTGGACCCGGTGTCTCTTTCCCACGTTGCGATTCCGCTTGGCGCCACTGCCGGCAATCTCTGGGGATGGTTCCCTCAGGTGCGTGCGGACTGGACGCACAAAACCGGCGACACATCGACTGTGTTGCAATTTGGCGTACTGCGGCCTCAATTTGCCGATCCCCGGCTGAGTGATTTGCCGGCTCCCGCAGGAAGTTCGGTGGAAGGAACGCCGGGTTTTGGCGAGCGCTCAAGCCAACCGTTTTATCAAGCGCGTGTGGCAGTTTCGCATCTGATGAATGATTCGAACATCGCTGTCGGCGCTGCCGGACACTATGGAAGGGAGCGGATCGGCACCGACCGCACAATCGAGTCCTGGGCCTTCGCTGCAGATTACGCAGTACCTGTGCATCGCCGAGTAATTTGGCGGGGTGAAGCCTTCGCCGGAAGCAACCTCGTCCCATTCCAGGGCGGAGTGCTGCAGGGGCTTGCTGTGCTTCAACCTGTCGCAACGGCGCCGCCAACAAAATTCAATCGGATCGGTGCGGGCGGCGGTTGGACGGAGCTGATCCTGAAAGCGACTGAAGACAACAAGAACGTGGTTTACGCCGGCGTCGGACTGGATGATCCTCGCGACCGGCACCTGTTGCCGGGCTCCGGCCGTTCTCAAAATCGCTTTGCGTGGGCAAGCTATTTCCGAAAGCTCACCGATCAAGTGACGCTCGCGACGGAGTGGAGCAACTGGCAATTCAAAACAAAAGGATTCGTTGGAGGAGCGCCCGGTCCGCGCGGTCCATCCGGGCGAGGAAATGTTTTCAATCTGGCCCTGGCGTACCAATTCTGAGTTGGTCGAAGCTAATGTCCTGTCCCGCGTAATCGGATGAAACCTGAGAATTGACTAGTGAGTAAAG
>QHXC01000140.1:0-519 GCA_003222815.1 Acidobacteriota bacterium
AGTATAAGATCAAACGGTTTCCAGTACTGCGTGCCGAGAAAGCTCGCCCCAACCGTTCCAAGCTAGTTCGGGTTTTACCAGATGGAAGGTCCGTTGTGGATGCCAACGATTTACTCAACGACAAAGAAGTACAGACCTTCCTTAAATCACTGGAAAAACTCGACATCACGAAGCCGGACAAATAGCCTCCCTGAATGCCGGCCAATCTTCTAATCCTGCCACTGTTAGCAGGATATCTGTTCACGACCCGAGTATCGTACTTGCGCTACAAGGGACAGTTAGGAGATGGCTACAGACTTTTGCTGGATTCTTCTGTTTGGGGCCTAGTCATGCTGGTTGTCGCGCGTGCGCTTACATTCTCGGCGCATTATTTCTCTTGGCTCGACGCCCCGAAAGCAATGTGGTACGAAATAGCACCATGGCCATTCATCGGGACGGCTTCCCTTTCGACCGTTCTCGGATATTTCAGCCCGTGGCTAATAAACCGTTTCTGGATGGATGCGGAGACATCCAAGGACA
>QHXC01000140.1:529-10915 GCA_003222815.1 Acidobacteriota bacterium
CCTACAAAGTCGGAAATTCTATATCGGCTATGTAACATCCTTTCCTCTGCCCGATTCAAAGAATAAGCACCTTGCGCTCTTACCGCTCCTGAGTGGTTACCGAGATCCCCAGTCGTTACGATTTAATTTCACAACTAATTACTCACCAGCCAGGCAACTAAAGGATTTTGACGCCAACGATTTAAAGGTAGTCATTCCAGTGGACACCATACTTTCCGCCAGATTCTTTGATGCGTCGGTATATACGCGAACTTTTTCAAGTAACAAACCGGAATCACCGACCACGCTAATCGACCAATGACCTACGCAAATAAGGCCCCCTTCGACGCCGATACCCGCATTCGTGTGGACATGAAAAAAGGCGGGCTTTGTGGACCCGCCATCTGATTGATGTTACTCATGAGCCGTGCTGGATTCGAACCAGCGACCCCCTGCTTAAAAGGCAGATGCTCTACCAACTGAGCTAACGGCCCGGACCGGTGCTGAAGGAGTTCTAGAACGTCCGGCATCCAAACTTTATATTGTGTCAGTTTTTGGTTACGTTTGGAAGGCAGTCGGGAGTGTTCGAATAGCCCTGGTCATGGCCGGCGCGAGTTTGAAATCAAATCATGATTCAGGTCGAGCAAACACAAAGCGCACTTTACTTGTGTGTTAACACTTCGACTTTCTTGCGGTAAGACCTTCGTGGTGGTAAGCTCCGCCCGCTCTCACAATATCCCACAACAGTTCGACGTACGTTCACAAGCGGAACGTTCAGGTCAGGAGGTGCCGATGTTTCGTCTACGCAAGCTTAGTGTCTTTCGGGCACGCGATTTCATGCGTGCTTCTCTCCTGGTGCTAGCGATCTTTTTGGTACTCGTCGTCCAGTTCGATTGCGATCTCACACAACGGTCAGTACATTCTCAGTGTCAATCCCGACGTCAACACAGTCACAGTACTGCGCCCTACTCCGCACAAAGTGCACAAGCACGCGGAAATCGGAGTCGGACGCGAGCCAACCAGTATCGCGGCGCATCCAGACAACAATACGGCATACGTCGCCAATGCCGGCGACGGAACGGTCTCAGTGCTCAACATTCCGTCTGGTAAGGTTAGAGGCACGATACGCGTCGGGGCCGAGCCGATGGCCGTGGCGCTCTCGCCGAATGGGAGTCGCCTATATGTGGCCAATTCTGCGTCGAACAATCTCATGGTGGTGGACACGTCCAGGGAGAGTGTCATCGCGACCATTGATCTGAGCCCTTTCGGCACGGCTCCACGTGCCATCGCCGTAACGAATGATGGGGATAAGGACGACACGGACGAAACTGTTTTCGTTGCGCTTTTCTTCGGTCAACTGCGGGCGGGCAAATCCGCCCTCCAGGAGGGCCAGGATGATCAGCGCGAAGGCCGTGTGATTGCGATCTCTGCGGCGACCAATGCTCCAGTCTCTGGTCCCAATCCGATCCTTCTCGCGCCGCTGGCGAACGCCGGTTTCAATTCAAATGGCCGTCTGGCGCCGGGACCCGCCCAGGTTCCTAATGTTGCATCGACCAATCCCCAAACCTTCACAACACCGACCGGGGCTTTCCCCAACCAGCTAGCCGCCGTCGCCATTCATCCTTTTCTGACGAAAGCCTACGTGGTGAGCACGGGGGCTTCGCCGAACGGTCCGCTGCGGTTTAACTCGAACACTCAGGGGTTGGTGTCGGTGTACGACACTCTGACGCGGCTCGAATTCACGGCAGGCCAAACTGGCACGGATGCGCGCCGGCAAGCACCGCTCAACCTGGATCAAGGTATCAACCTCGATACCGGACTCGCCCCGCGCCTCTTCTTGCCGAACCCCGTTGCCATGGCATGGCGGCCGGACGGCTCCGATGCCTGGGTGGTTGTGCAGAACTCGGATGCCGTCTTCCGCCTGACGGTGGACAATGCAGGGATTCCGACGATTGGCGCACCTCTCGTTGCTGGACCCGGGGCAGTCGTGCGTGTCGACTTGCAGGATGTAGAGGACGATCAAATTGCGGGGAAGGCGCCGCGCGGCATCGTGATTGATGACGAAGGCGACACGGCATACGTCGTCAATTTCGTCAGCCGCTCCATCACCGCGATTGACATCTCCAATCCGACGGCGCCGAAAATTGATTTCACGGCGCGAACATCGGATCTTCCGACAGCCGGAACAACCGATGCCACTGCACTTCTTGGCGCGGAGTTGTTCTACACGGGCCGTGGCCCTGAAGGCCGGATGTCGCAGGAATCTTGGGGCGGATGCGTGGCGTGCCATCCCAACGGACGCACCGATAACGTCACGTGGATGTTTGACGCGGGACCCCGGCAGACGATCCCGCTCGACGGAATGTTCAACAAGAACATCCCTCATGATCAGCGCATCCTCAACTGGAGCGCGGTGCGCGACGAGAATCAGGATTTCGAACTGAACACGCGCGGCGTCTTCGGTGGCCGTGGCCTGATCGATGACGACCGCCTGTTGCTGGCGTTTGGCGGGGCGAGCGGAGCATTGCCAACGGACACAGGGCTCATTCAGCAATTCCAGCAGTTCACGGGAGCCGTCACCACGACAAACGACCTGGCTGGAGGCGCGGCATTACCGTCTTCTCTGACCGCCCGCCGCGACTTCGCCATCGCTACTCTCGACGACGACCGGATCTTCATCATCGGCGGCCGCGCTGGAGCCGGACAGGGGACTCTCGTTACTTCCAATGCGGTCCAGGAGTTTAATCCGCGCACCAATGTGCTGGCGACACGAAGCTCAACCGGCTTCACGCCTCGCCACTCCTTCGGAGCTGCCGCGGTACGAACTTCGCAGGGTCTTCGAATTTACGCGGCCGGAGGCTACGCAAGTACATCCGGTGCTGCGTTACCGGTCAGTACCGTCGAGGAATACAATCCGTCCACCGACAGTTGGCGGACCGTGGCATCGTTGCCCACCGCGGTAGCGCAATTCGGGATCACTGTTGCAGGCGGGATCAATACGGCGGAGCCGCTACAGCTCATTCACGTGGTTTCGGGCAATACCGGCTCCGAAGCGGCTCCGTCTGTGGCAAATCCTAATCCGGTTCAGCGTTTTCTAGCGGACGCGTCCGCCGCTGGAACATGGACGCCCTTCAACCCTGCAGGACTGACCTTGCGTCGAAACCACGGGGCCGGCACGGCCCTTCGCGTCGTCAGTTCCCGAGTGTTTGCGCAACGCCACATACCTCGCTTCCGGCAGCACGCGCCCGTTTCGGAATCGCAAGCATACTCAGCACAAACCAGATCTACGTCATGGGCGGGATCGACTCCACTGGTGCGGACCAAACGGCAATATTCGAGCTGAGTGTCGCAACTAATGGTCCAGTCGCTGGTCCGGCCGGCACGCCGAGCGGCGCCCTGGTCACTCGCGGCAACTTGTCCGGCGCGCGGAGCGGGCTTCAGGTCTCCAACCCGCCCGGCGTCACAAACTTCTTAACGGCGAGAAGCGGAGGGCGCGACGATCGCCAGGACGCGATCGCCGTGTGGATCGCGACGCGAGTGCGTTCCAGTAACGCTCCGCTCAGCGCCGGCGATCCGGCTGTCGTTAGCGGGCGACAAAAGTTTGGCCAGGCCGGTCTGGTCACGGCGGGATTCAGTTGCGCAACCTGCCACGGTGGTCCGAAGTGGACGCGTTCGACCGTCGACTATGGCCCGCCTCCATCGCCCCAAACCGGGATCGGATTTGGCGACCAGCAGGTCATCGGCGCAGAGTTGCGACGGACTCTTACACAGGTCAATGTTCTGTTCAATGTCGGCACCTTCACCTTGGGCGGCGGACGCCTGAACGAGATTCGGTCCAACCTGGCCGACATTGGCGCGGCGGCTGCACCGCTTGGCTTGAATGGTTTCAACATCCCATCGCTGTTAAGCGCGCATGAAACGGCTCCGTACTTCTACACGGGGCTCGCACAAAGTCTCGAGGAAGTTCTCAACGGCTCACAGGATACCTTTGGCGGCGTGCGGCACCATTTCGTCGTGGACCCATCCATACGGCAAGACCTCATTGCCTTCCTCCGGTCCATCGACGCGACGACGCCCACGTTCCCATAGGTGTTTGCAAATCGGAATCCCCTCCTTGCAAAAGGGGGGGATTTGCACAGCGCGGCAAAAAAATCTCCGCAAAAATCCAAGAAACCCGCCATTAGTAGCACAAAGAGTCGGGAACGGCCATGCAGCTAGATCTGAAATCTGCAATCGCCCATCGTCAGGTACGCAACAAAGATGTGCAATATCCTCAGCAATTGCTTTGGCTGATTGCACATGGCTGTTAGACATTGGCGATCGGCGAATGCGAATCGGCGATGTTCAGAAACCAGCAAGTGACTTTTTGTGCAAAGCCCATCCACTGAGAATGCTTCGATCATACCCCAACGTCACAGGGACATCACTTTGACGAAAGTACAGCGCATTGCAACAAGCAGGGGATGAACGCCGTTGTTTAACCGCGCAGTTTTAGCCGCGGTCTCACTGTAAGATCTCGTCTGAAATGACGGCAAGCTTGCAGCCCCAACGGCCCGATGATAGTTAAACATGCTGCGGCTGCAGTGCTGATCGCTTTTTGCTTGAAACCCACTTCGTCACGAATTAGAGCTGCCGCAGCCGAAATTGTCCCCGGCAACCAGAATATCGGAGCCCTTGCCGACGCGGAAATCGGGACGGTCCTCGAATAGATGTTCTCCGATACCTACCTTGTCCGTCACCTTCAGGAATCGAGCGGGAATGATCTGATCGGTGTCGATGTTCTCCCGGGGCACACACACGACACGCGATGAAAACTTCATGAAAATCCTCCAAAACGCCGTTGATCCGCGACACGCCCTTCAACAGCGCTGGCGGCGGCGGTTAGCGGCGATGCGAGCAACGTGCGGGCGCCTTTTCCCTGGCGGCCTTCGAAATTTCGGTTGCTCGTGCTGACGGATGTCTTGCCGGCCGGAACGACGTCGCCATTCATCGCAATGCACATGCTGCAGCCGGCTTCGCGCCACTCGGCGCCGGCTTCTTTGAAGATGCGATCCAGACCTTCGGCCTCGGCCTGACGCTTCACTTCGAAGGATCCCGGCACAACCAGCATCCGCACAGAAGGGTTTACTTTGAATCCGCGGAGCAGGCGAGCCGCGCTTCGCAGATCGGACAGACGGCTATTCGTGCAACTGCCGATGAAAACCACATCCACCGGATGTCCCAGCAAAGGCTGACCCGGCACCAGAGCCATGTACTCCAGCGCTGCTTGGTCGGCGGCGTTCTGCGGAGCGGGCACAAGGCCGGTCAACGGAATGCTCATGCCGGGATTCGTGCCGTACGTGATCATCGGCTCCAGGTTCGAAACATCAAGGCTGACGCTGCGGTCGTAGTGCGCGCCTTCATCCGCCGGCAGTTGTTTCCACCGCGCCAGCGCTTCATCCCAAGCGCTGCCCTTCGGCGAAAACTCACGCCCGGCAAGGTACTGGAACGTTGTATCATCCGGCGCGATCAATCCCGCGCGCGCCCCGCCTTCGATGGACATGTTGCAGATCGTCATCCGCGCTTCCATATCCAGAGCGCGCACGGCTGAGCCGGTGAACTCAAACACACTGCCCGTGCCGCCGCCGGTGCCGATCTTGCCGATCAGCGCCAGGGTCATGTCTTTGGCCGTAACACCAGGCTGGAGATGTCCGTCAAAGTTCACCACGAAATTCTTCGATTTCCGGACGAGCAGACACTGCGTCGCAAGGACCATTCCGACTTCGGTCGTTCCGATACCATGAGCCAACGCACCGAATGCACCATGAGTCGATGTGTGGCTGTCGCCGCAAACCATCGTTCGACCCGGCTGCGTCAAGCCCAGCTCCGGCCCGATCACATGAACGATGCCCTGCCGTGGGCTGTCCAGATCGAACAACGGAACTCCAAACTCCTTACAGTTTGCTTCGAGCTGGCGCACCTGCTTCGCGGCCATCTCGTCAAAGCCGGCCAGCGATCGGCTGGTAGTGGGAATCGAGTGATCCATGGTCGCGAAGGTTCGGTCCGGCCGGCGGATTCTGAGGCCCCGCCGGCGCAGCTCAGTGAATGCCTGCGGCGTCGTTACCTCATGGATGAGATGAAGGTCGATATAAAGAATGGCGGGCGCATCCGTCTCGGGTACAACGATATGGGCGTCCCAAATTTTGTCGTATAGAGTTTTCATGTCGCATCCGGCATTCGTATGTAATCGCAGATGAGCTCGCCCATTTCTTTGGTGGAAACGATCCGCTCCTTGGATTTCTCGCGGCCGGTCCGGCTTTTGAGATCGGGCGTCCGGTAGCCGCGGCTTAGAACCTTGACGATCGCACGTTCCAGCTTGGTGGCTTCGCGGCTCAACTCCAGCGAGTGCTCCAGCAGCATTGCAGCCGACGAGATGGCGCCCAGAGGGTTCGCAATTCCCTTCCCGGCGATGTCCGGCGCCGATCCATGAACCGGCTCGTACAGCCCTATTTTCCCGCCGATGCTTGCCGAGGGAAGCAGGCCAAGACTTCCCGCCAGCATCGACGCCTCGTCGCTCAAAATGTCGCCGAACATGTTGTTGGTCAATATCACGTCGAACTGCTGCGGCTTCGCGATGAGCTGCATGGCACAGTTATCCACGTACATGTTTTGAAAAGAGACATCCGGAAACTGCTTGGCGACCTCGGTGCATGTCTCACGCCACAATACCGAGGTTTCCAGCACGTTTGCCTTATCCACCGAAGTCACTTGGCGGCGGCGGTGCCGGGCAAGTTTGAATGCGGCGCGCGCGACCCGCCGCACCTCGTCACGGCTGTAGATTTCCGTGTTGAAGGCGTTTCCGTCCTCGATACCGCGGGGCAACCCAAAGTAAATGCCGCCCAGCAGTTCGCGGACAATCAACAAGTCCACGCCGCGGACGGTATCCCGGCGAAGCGGCGAGCTATCCACCAATGCTTCAAGAACCGTCACCGGCCGGAGGTTCGCATAGTTGCCGAGCAACCTGCGGAGGTCCAGCAGCCCGCGCTCGGGTTTTTCCGCCGGAGGCCGACTATCGTATTTCGGATCGCCGACAGCTCCAAGGAAAACCGCGGTAGATGTCAGGCAAACCTCTTGAGTGCTTTTCGGAAATGGTTCGCCGTGGCGCTCAATCGCGATCGCGCCGATATCGGCCTCGACGAACTCAAATTCGTGGTTGTGTTCCCCGCCGATGACTTCGAGAACCCGGCGGGCTTCCCGCAGCACCTCCGGGCCGATCCCATCACCCGGCAGACATGCAATTCGCGCTTTCATGTATGGAAATTAAGTCCTGATCATCGACTCTCTTCTTGCGGTCGGCCACCTGCAGGAATGCCGTGTACGCCCGTTCCAGCTCTTCGCGGGTGAGCGTGTAGCCCAGCTCGCGATAACGCGCTTCGAGCGCGTGGCGCCCCGAATGCTTTCCAAGCACAATCAGGCTGCGCGGCACACCGACGGTTTCCGGCGACATGATTTCGTATGTCACCGCGGCCTTGAGCATTCCGTCCTGATGGATTCCCGCTTCGTGAGCAAATGCATTCGCACCAACGATCGCTTTGTTCACTTGAACCGGTTTGCCCGTGATTTGGCTGAGCATCTGGCTCGAACGGTACAGTTCCTGGGTTTTGACTCCTGTGGTGGCGTTGTAATAGCGCTTCCGCGTGTCGATCGCCATAACGATCTCTTCCAGCGCTGCGTTCCCGGCGCGCTCGCCGATTCCATTGATGGCGCATTCCACCTGGCGCGCCCCGTTTTCAATCGCTGCAAGGCTGTTGGCGACGGCGAGCCCGAGGTCGTCGTGGCAGTGTGTACTGATCGTGACGCGATCGGCATTCTGCAGGCGGTCACGCAAGGTGCGTATAAGCAATCCATATTCGACCGGCGTTTGATAGCCCACCGTATCGGGAACGTTGACGATGGTGGCTCCGGCGTCGATGACAGCATCGAACACCGTACAAAGATAATTGAGCTCTGTTCGGCCCGCGTCCTCGGCGGAAAATTCGACTTCGTCGCACAATCGCCGAGCGCGTTCCACCGCTTTGACAGCGATGTCCAGCGCCTGTCCCCGGCTCTTGTTGAGCTTGTGCTTGAGATGAATGTCGCTCGTCGCCAGAAATGTATGCTGCGGATTTCCTCTGAGATTTTTTTTACCGCCTCGAAATCGCCTTCAGACGCGACCGGAAACCCGGCCTCAATCACGTCCACCTGAAGCCGCTCGAGCTGCCGCGCCATCTGCATCTTTTCCTCTACGTTCATGCTGAAGCCGGGGGATTGCTCCCCGTCTCTCAGGGTTGTGTCGAAAATCGCGATTCGGTCCATTTCTTCTCCTTAACGTGCTGCCGCCGCCTTCGAAGGCTCCGGCCGCTCTTCCCTTGCCGTTCCGAGAATTCCCAGTAAAAAAATCTTCTGAAAACTGGCAACGATCTCGTCGCATGGGATCGGTCCCGTTGTCTTGTACCACTGATAAGTCCAGTTCAGCATTCCCAACAGCGCAAACGCTGCCAGCTTCGGATTCACATCCTTGACGTCGTATTTCTTCGTGACCTCAGCGATCAACTTGGCCGTCATCCGCACGTATTCCTTTTTTCGCCGATTGATTCTGGCGCGGTCCGCAGTTGAAAGCGTTTTGCATTCGTGCAGAAGCCCAGTAACTTCCAGATTGCGCTCCTCCAACACGAGATGCATATGAAGATCGATCATCGTCTTCAGGCGCTCCAACGGATCGGCTATCTCCTGAAGCGGCTTCACCACATGAAATTCGGTCAGATCCAGCCCGTAGTCGAGAACCGTGCAGAGCAGGCTCTCCTTGCTGTCGATATGATGATAAAGGCCAGCCTTCGTCAGACCCGCTGCGTTGGCGATTTCGCTCATCGAGGTATTATCGTAGCCTTTACGGTGAAATACCTCGGCCGCGATCTCAAAAACACGATTTCTCGCAAAATCGCCGTTACCGTTAGCCTGTTTTGTCCGTTTGGAACGCATTCAGATCGACCTACCGACCGATCGGTAGGTTAATGCCAAGTGGGTCTCCAGGTCAAGCGAGAAGGCGTTTGGGCGTTTGGAAATCCCCAAATCCCCTCCTGGAACGGGAGGAGAATACGTTCTGCTTCAACATTCGTCCCATTCCCCCGTGTCCAGCACCCGGGTTTTTTTGGTTTGAAATTTTTTCTCAGTGGTATTCGTATAACAACTAGCAACGCATGTACGCGACGGTGGACTCTCAAGCAGCTTCTGAACAGGACTTTGCGGATATCTACAAGGCTTATTATCGCCGCGTGTTCAGCTTGTGCCGGTATTTGCTGAACTCTTTCGACGCAGCGGAAGACGCTACGCATGAGGTGTTCCTGCGCGCGCAACGCAAGCTCGCAAGCTACGATCCCGCGCTCCCGTTTTCAAGCTGGTTGCTGGGGATCGCCAGCCATCACTGTATTGATCTGCTTCGGCGGCGAGGCACGGAAAGGCGCCTGTTCGAGTTGGAAGGGTCGGAAGGATCGGAGCCAACGTCCGGACGGCCCGGCCCGCTCGGCGAATTATTGGCCGCCGAGCGGGGTCACGATGTCCGCCATGCGTTGAGTCAACTACCGGAGAAGTATCGCGTGCCGCTGGTGCTCGCGTATTACAACGATCTCAGCTACGACGAAATTGCCGCGACGCTCGGCTTAGGCCGCAATCACGTCGCCACGCTGATCTTCCGCGGCAAGCAACAACTCCGGCAGAGGCTCGAAAAGGAGAAACGAAGTGGCCTGTTTGGATGAATTCACATGTGCGGTATATGCCGATGGCGAGTTGCCGGAAAAGGAGGCTCGCGAAGTCGGAAAGCATGTTGAAACGTGTACTGCTTGCCAGCAACTGGTGGATGCGCTGCGCGCGGAAAGCCGCGTGTTGAAGCAGTGTCTTCAGGAGGTCGAAATACCGGAACGTGGGCTACAGCCTGCGGCTACACCCGGCGGTGACTTGGTGAGCCTGGCAAGATTTGGTGCGCTGGTGGTGGGCATGGCCGCAGGGGTTCGCGCCGTGTGGGAGTTCGTCGGGAATTTCGAACTTCCTGCAAATCTGGACTGGCTCGATCCAATGCGTACATCGGGACAACTGACGTTGTTGGTCAATGCTATGGCCTACGCCATCCCCGAAGGAGGTTCCACGATGGAGTCCATTCTTAATGCCGCGAGCCATATAGCACTGTCTGCAATCGTCTCACTTGGGGCGATCCTGCTGTTCCGCCACTCGACGGCAACTAGCGCAGTCTTCAGCGTGATTGCGATGCTGACCGTATTCTCTTCCTCGAGCTATGCGCTCGATGTGCGGCGAGGTATTCAGGCGGTGAATGTCCCGGCCGACGCGACCATCGATGACACGCTGGTCGTCTTTGGCGATTCTGTAAACATCGAGGGC
>QHXC01000075.1 GCA_003222815.1 Acidobacteriota bacterium
GCCCAGCCGGAACCGATTTTCGACGTTTGCTCTAGCGGCCTCTTCGAGTTCGGAAACGTGACACAGGCCTTCGATGCTTTCATCTAGCTCGACGAAGACACCAAACGGGGCGTGACGAACGATTCGGCCGCGCACGGTATCGCCGATTCTGTGGTTCGTAAAGAACTGTTCCCACACGTCCGGCTGCAGTTGTTTGATGCCGAGCGACAGGCGATGGTTCTCCGTATCGATATTCAGGATCACCGCATCGACACGCTCCCCTTTCTTTAGGACTTCGGAGGGATGCTTGATCCGACGCGCTGAAATGTCGGATACATGAACCAGTCCATCAATACCGTCCTCCACCTCGATAAACGCGCCGAAGTCGGTCAGGTTCCGAACCCGTCCTGTGATTACGGAACCAATGGCGTAACGTTCCGCCAGCGTCGTCCATGGATCCGGCTCCGTCTGTTTGAGACCAAGCGATATGCGGCGATTGTCCATGTCCACGTCAAGCACGAGGGCTTCGACATCCTGGCCGATCTGAAGCAGCTTAGACGGATGCTTCACGCGCTTGCTCCAGGACATCTCCGACACATGAATGAGTCCCTCGACTCCGGGTTCCAGCTCGATGAACGCCCCGTAGTCGGTCAGGTTAACCACTCGCCCAGCAACACGGGCGCCAACGGGATAAACTTGCCGCACCAGCGTCCACGGATCCGGAGTGAGCTGTTTGAACCCCAGGGACACTCGTTCCTTTTCGCGGTCGTACTTCAGAACCTTGACTGTGATCTCTTCACCAACGTTGAATATTTCCGAAGGGTGGTTCACGCGGCCCCAGGAGAGATCGGTGACATGCAATAGCCCGTCAATACCGCCAAGATCGATAAACACACCGTAGTCGGTAATGTTTTTTACCGTCCCACGAACCTCGGCGTCTTCTTTAAGCACCTCGAGTGTAAAAGCCTTCTTGCGCGCCTGTTCGGTTTCCAGGACAAGCTTGCGGGAAAGAACAATATTGCCGCGTTTGCGGTTGAGCTTGATGATTCGGCATTCGATCTCTTTGCCCCTGAGAGCATCCAGGTTTTTTACTGGTCGAACATCAATTTGCGAACCCGGGAGGAAAGCACGGACGCCTATGTCCACCGAGAGACCGCCTTTAATCCGCTCAATGACACGGCCGCGAATAATGGCGTTTTCGTTGTAAGCCCTTTCAACTTCTTCCCAGACCCTTACCTTCTCGGCCTTCTCTTTGGAAAGGACGATATGGCCATCGACATCTTCCGTGTCTTCCAGCAACACATCGATAATGTCGCCGACTTTGACAGTGATACGGTCGCCATCCTTGAACTGAGACACAGGGATGACTCCTTCCGATTTGTACCCAATATCGACAACGACATCGGTGTCCGTGATCTTCAATACCGTCCCCTTCATCACTTCGCCTTCTGCGAATTTACGGGCGCCGTACTGGTCTAGAAGCTGCTCGTAGTTTTCTTCCTCCTCTCCTGCTTTTGGAATAGCAAATTGGCCGGTGCGCTTTTCTTCTGGGGCGCGTTCCGCTCCGGTCAATTTTCCGGGTTCGTTAACCATTGTGTTCGTGTCCTCCTGGAATAATTGCAAACTTGGTACGGTATCGAATTTTGTGACCCATTGCAACCACTGGACTGGAAAACCAGAGCGACCTGGCGAGGGCACAGCAGGTGGGGTTTCGGACACGCGATGTCCTTAGGCAACAGTGGCTTAATGGCGTGAAGTAACTATATTCAATGCACCGTACGAAATCAAACGGAAATGTCGTGATTTCGTGCGCTTGTAAGACGGCGCTTTATCCATATAATGGGGACAGTTCATTGGAGGCGACTGAATGAAGGCAGGCATCCATCCGAATTACGTCGAGACGATTGTCAAATGCGCTTGCGGCGAAACTTTCAAAACTCGCTCGACGAAACCTGAGATTCATCTTGAGATCTGCTCGAAATGCCACCCTTTCTTTACTGGGAAGCAAAAGCTGGTCGATACCGCAGGTCGAGTCGAACGATTCCAGAGAAAGTATAAGAAAAATTTAACTTGAGGTACATCATTTGATGTTCAAACACCTGAAGCATCTGGCACTTACTGCAACGTCGTGGGCCCTGGGCTCAAGCGACGACATTCTGGTTGGCGGCCAGGCCGTCATCGAAGGCGTGATGATGCGCTCACCGAAAGGCTATTCCGTCGCCGTGCGACGCCAGGATGGAACGGTCAGGGTCATGAAGGACGCGCTGCTGGCGGCTGGTGAAAAATACCGCGCTTTCAAGCTGCCGATTCTCCGGGGCGTAGGCGTACTGGCGCAAGCGCTTGTGCTCGGTATCCGTGCCCTACGTTTTTCAGCCGAGGAGTCCTTCGCCGAGCAGGACAGCAAGCAACAAACTACAACCGATCAATCCAAAGTTTCTTCTTGGCTGATTGCGGGCAACCTGACTCTGGCTCTCGGGATCAACATTCTGCTCTTTGTTGTTTTGCCATTGTTCATCACTCGGTTTCTACAAACCGAGATCGGATTCGAAAGCTCAATCCTGTTCAACGCCATCGATGGAATACTTCGCGTCTCTGTGTTTGTCATCTTTCTGTATTCCGTATCGATGATGAAGGACATGAACCGGGTCTTTCAGTATCATGGCGCCGAGCACAAAACAGTTTACAACTTCGAAGCTCACGAGGATCTCCAGGTCGCCAACGCGAAAAAATTTTCGACGCTTCACCCGCGGTGCGGCACTAGTTTTCTGCTTGTGGTGATGATCGTGAGCATTTTGGTTTTCTCGCTTGCGCACTTTGATTCATTGGCCGGAAAGCTCCTTTCACGCATCGCTCTTCTTCCCCTGATCGCCGGAATTTCCTACGAGGTCATCCGCTATTCGGCGAAACATCCGCGCAGCCTGCTCCGCATCGTTACACTGCCTGGTCTGCTGCTCCAGAAGATCACAACGAAAGAGCCCGACGAGACGCAGCTTGAAATTGCGATCCGCGCTCTGCAGGAAGCCTTGACGGTATGATTCCGGCTGCGAATTTACTGATCGAAAAACTGCGAAACGTGGAGGCCCGTTACGAAGAGCTGAATCAGTTGCTGGCCGAACCGGAAGTTGTGTCGGACAGCAAGCGGTACCTGAAGACTGCAAAGGCGCACAGCGACATCGGTGAGATTGTCTCGAAATTCCGCGAATATAAAGACCTTGAGCGTGGCATCAGCGAAACCGCAGCGATGGTTCGTGAGGAAACGGATCCCGATTTGAAGGCCATGGCCGAAGAGGAACTCGCAAATCTCGAACAGCGGCGAGTTCAATGCGAAACCGATCTCAAGCTCCTGCTGTTGCCGACAGATCCCAACGACGAGCGAAACGCTGGCGCGTCGAGATTCTTTCTTCCAACCCAACGGGCGTCGGCGGCTTCAAAGAAATTATCGCGCTAATCGAAGGTAAAGGCGTGTATAGCCGGTTGAAGTACGAAAGTGGAGTGCATCGAGTGCAGCGCGTTCCGGCAACTGAAGCCAGCGGACGAATTCACACATCCGCCATCACGGTTGCCGTCCTGCCCGAAGCGGAAGAGGTGGAAGTCGCGATCAGCGAGAAGGATCTGCGTGTCGATACGTTTTGCTCGTCTGGTCCCGGCGGGCAGTCTGTGAATACAACGTATTCTGCTGTTCGCATTACGCATATTCCAACCGGCTTGGTGGTGTCCTGCCAGGATGAGAAATCGCAGATCAAGAATAGAGCGAAGGCGCTACGTGTCCTACGGTCGCGTTTGTACGAGATCGAAATGGAAAAGCAACAGAAGGCGCTGGCAGACGAACGCCGCTCGATGGTCGGCACCGGGGATCGTAGCGAGAAGATCCGTACTTATAATTTTCCTCAAAATCGCGTTAGCGATCATAGGATTGGACTGACACTCCATAGACTCGACTCTATTATAGACGGCGATATCGGCGAAATCCTTGACGCCTTGACGACTCACTTCCAGGCTGAACGCCTCAAAAAAGAACTTGAGTGACTATTCGCGAAGCGTTCCGCACGGCGACCGAGCGTCTCGAGTCGCATCGAGTACCTAACGCGAGACTCACCTCTGAGGTCTTGATCGCTCAATGCCTGTCGGTGGACCGTGAGTATCTTTATACCCATGACGATCGCGTGCTTTGTAGCGAGGAGTCTCAGAAACTGGAAGACGCCCTGTGTGACCGGATTTCCGGCGTTCCACTCCAGTACATCGTTGGCCGGCAGGAATTTTATGGGCGTCATTTCCGCGTTACGCCCGCAGTCCTGATCCCCCGCCCCGAAACCGAGCACATCATCGAATCCGTCCTCGAAGTCAGGGGGACGAGCGGTCAACCCACGCGTCCGCTGCAAATTATGGATGTGGGGACCGGGTCGGGATGTATTGCCGTGACTTTAGCATTGGAGATTGCGGGATCTGACGTTTTCGCCGGAGATATCTCGGAAGAAGCCTTGCGTGTCGCGCGCGGTAATGCCTTAACGTGCGGAGCTGCCGTTGGATTCGTGTGCATGGATGTGCTCGATGCCGTCTCGGGACCGTTTGATTTCATTGTCAGCAATCCACCCTATGTCCGGCCGGCTGATCTGAGCCGGCTTCACCGTGAGGTTCGAGACCATGAGCCCCACCTCGCCTTGTTCTCTCCCGGTGATGACTTGGAAATCTACCGGCGGCTCGTCGCAGAAGCACGCGAAAAGCTCACGTCGGGTGGGTATTTGATCATGGAGATCGGCATTGGAATGGAAGCCCAGGTCTTGGGGTTATTTGAAGCGGGTTGGGAAGCGTTGCCCACGAAAGCGGACCTGCAAGGAATTCCGCGGACGGTGATCGGAAGGAAAATGGAGTCGTAGCCCTATTTCGCCTAGTTCACTTTGGCTAAGACTGCAGCGTAGGGATCAATCAGAACTTGCTCCGGCTTCTTCCTAACTGTAAACCGGAAATGTCCTTCCTCGTCGCCGACAACCACTCGTCCGAGAAAATCGGCGTCGGCGTATACGGATATCGGCATGACAAAGGTTTCCGAAACGTCGGATTGTTTAATAGTCCCTTCGATTGTGAAACCGTTTTGTGAAGAGTCAATTTTGTAATCTATGCGGTATGCCGGAAACCCCGTGCCGAATACCCACTCATCGAAGAACCAGTCCAATTTCCTGTCATCCCGCAGATCCATAGCCTTGGTCATATACTTTTCGGCGACACGCTTGAAATCATAAGTTGACGCAACGGTTCCTTTATAACTTTGAAACAACTCTCGCGTCATTTTGAAGAATGTGGCATCGGGATTCGGCCCGTCATCTCGCATCAGCATCCGGAGCATGTGCATGACCCACATGCTCTTCTTGAACATGGTCTGAGAATAGCCTTGGGGTGTAAGCGAACTCGCGAGCCGCTGTCCTAGCCAAATCGGCCCCGCGCTCTCATTGGTCTTGCCATCGGACGCTCGATCCGTCAAGTATGAACGCGCATCGTTTAGGATTTCACGAAATCGTGGTGTGTCTGGGTACTTGTGCTCGATGTACATGGCACCCGCATAAGATGCAAGCCCCGTCAAGATCCACTGGTCGTGATAGCTGCTCCAACTCATCTTGCTTCCCAGCCACTGACGCGCGATCTCCGAAGCACGCACGAATTCGGTTGACGTTGACGGCGAATCCAGGGGCACATTCAGGATGGTCGGCCAACCCTGCGAAAACGTCACTGGAGATTGCGACACCGTCAGGCGCTGATACGGATAAGGGCCTAGCATCTCTGAGAAGTACTTCATCGTCTCGCGTACTTCCTTTAATAGGTTCTCGTTATCCACACGTGTGTAGATCGGCACGGGGGCGGACTCGTCAGCCACGATTGCAAAGTCACCGACATTGAATCCAGCCATGGGAAACTCACCATCACTTTTCCAGACCGCATGGCGCCGCCCGGCTTCATCCCATTCGCGGACCTTGCTACCTGTAGCGACGAGCGTGTATGCCGTCGAGTAATGGAATATCAGGTTGAAAGTCGCTGTATCTTGAGGTCCTACGTTTGGATACCAGAGTCCGCGGCCACCAACATAGAAGACGCCGTTGGGGGTCCTCTCAAGAGCGTCTCCAGCGTAAGCAAATCGCAATATGATTTCCTGGCCGGCCCGCAAAGCCCGCGGCAGAACAACAACGAAAGTGTTCACACCGTAACGCTGGATTTCTTGTTCTGTGATGTTGGGGTGTTGATAAAAGGGAACGGCTTCGCCCGAGTCGAGCGAGACAGACTTGACCCGGAGGGAACGGGAAAGATCGAAGCTGAGAACTCGTGCGCCATCAACCAGGCCTTTAAAACGCATCGTGGCCTGGGCGTCGAGTTGGGTTTCCTCGGAGGTTCCCGCGTCGATGTCGATACTCAGAATGTCGATTCGCGCTTTGTTTTCACGCGCTGCCGCTTCTCGATTTCGTGCTTCGCTGCGCCGATTGAAGCTGGTCCAGAGATCGCCAGTCGAAAAGCTCCCCGTCTCATGCATTTTGAAAACCGCCACTTCCTCAACAAGGCGCTGGTCATACATCACGTCGAACCATCCAAGTTTCTCTCCATTGATCTCGCCCCAAAACAGCTCCTGACCGGCTGGCTCCAAAAAGTCGGCAAGGATGCGGAAGTTCAGAAGGCCAGAACGGTCCGTGACAGTCTGGTCCAGTGGCAGAAACTGCGCCGCGTCATCGTCGGAAACCGTTTCTTCGGCGTGCTGGGAGAACTGCTTCATGATGTCCGCGTAGGTATTGTCGGTGAATCGAAAAATTGCGGCGTGGAAAGGTTCATTCAAAACTGGTGAACCGGTGAACTTGTAGAGCTGTTGCTTCTCGATCGCATCGGGTGGTATGGCCACCACCTCTCCACTTCCAATGAACACGGCACCGGTCACTCTTCCCAGTACAGGTTCGAGGAAGGCGATCGTTCCCCGGTTAAGCGCGATGGAAAGGGCGTCGCGGCGGATTGTGATGTCGCGGATATTGTAAAACTGCTTCTTGTCGAGACGAATTTTTGAAAGCTGAGCGAGTACATCGTCTGCTTCAGCCGCAACAGAGCTTTGAGGAACCGTTCCAAACATGAAGATGAGCAGCACGAAAAGCAGGCGCATAGTTCTGCATTTTACATGAAATGGCGACGGCAGGCGGACAGGGGCTAAGAAATGTTGTTTCGATACCACTCGATGGTGCGGCGAAGCCCTTCCTCAAAACTGACCAGAGGGTTATAACCCAGCTTTTCTCGGGCTTTTGTGATGTCTGCCATCGAATGTTTGATATCTCCGCGGCGCGGGTCAGTATAAATGGGCGCGATGTCGTTGCCGGTAATCTTGTTGATTTGCTGGAGCATCGAATTCACGGTGATGCAGTCACCACATGCAATGTTGAATACGTCGCCGGCGACACCGGATGTCGTACATGCCAGCAAGTTCGCTTCGACGACATTCTGCACGTAAGTGAAGTCGCGGGACTGAAGCCCATCGCCATAAACTGTCGGACGGTGGCCTTTCAAAATCGCTGGAATGAAAAGGGCGAGCACGCCGCTGTACTGCGACGTCGCATCCTGCCTGGGACCAAAAACATTGAAATACCGCAGCGACACTGTTTCCAGCCCGTACGCTTTCGTAAAAACTTGACAATAGATCTCGCCGAACAACTTCTGTGCCCCATAAGGAGACAGTGGATTCGGCAACATCACTTCATGCTTTGGTAAAGCCGGACTATCGCCATATAGAGAGGACGACGAAGCATAAACAACACGGCGCACACCGGCTTCACGGCAGGCCAGCAACAATTGCAGTGTGCCGTCAACGTTGGCACGATGGGATTTGACCGGATCGAGGATGGATTTGGGGACCGAAGGGATCGCCGCCTGATGAATGACGTAATCTGCGCCGCGAAGGTATTCGCCTAACGCCAAACTTTCAGCGATATCCGCCTCGACCGTCTCCACCTTCCCGATGAAAGGCTTCAAATTCTCCCGCTTGCCCGTAGAGAAGTTATCGATGACTTTCACAGTTTGCTTCCGGCGGAGCAGCTCTTCAACGATGTGAGAACCAATGAAGCCGGCGCCACCTGTCACGACATATACTGCCATCGGATTCACCTCCGGCGACCTGTAGTCGCGGGCCTTCGACCGCTTTCCTTCTTGTCCACTATAAGATATAGGCAGGCAGACTATAAGCCGAATTCTGTACCTGAAGCGATCCAGGTGGCGATCATTCATCTGGGCCTCGGGTTTCCCTGAAGCTCAAGCGGCCTACCCGGAAACTGGAACGGGCCGTTCCCAGCGCCCCGAAAGACGCCACGTTTCCCTATTTGGCCTTGCTCCGTGTGGGGTTTGCCAAGCTGATCCGTTACCGGACCACTGGTGCGCTCTTACCGCACCTTTTCACCCTTACCGAAGTTCGGGACAGGTCCCGATCCGGCGGTATGTTTTCTGTGGCACTTTCCGTCCCCTTACGGGGCCCTCGCATTACGAGGCACACTGCCCTGCGGAGTTCGGACTTTCCTCTGCGGGAATTGCAGCGATCACCCGTCTGCCCGCCATTCTTATGATTTTACGCGCTGCAATAATTTCTGCAATTCTTCGGGCAAGGGAGAGTGGAATTCCAGTGGCACTTGGTGAGTCGGATGAGTGAAATGCAATTCAGCCGCATGCAAAAAATATCGCTTCAGTTCGCCGTATTTCTCCACGAACTGGCTGTAGTGCCGTTCGCCATAGACATCGTCGCCAACGACAGGATGTCCGATAGCGCTGAGGTGCACGCGGATCTGGTGTGTTCGGCCTGTTTTGATTTTCACCTCCAGAAGTGAGAACCCGCGGAATTCTTTGTCAACGCGATATTCCGTGTGCGCCGGGCGGCCCCGGTTCATGAGAGCGGCCATTTTCGTACGAATCGTTGGGTGCCGCCCTATTGATACTTCAATGGTTCCGACCGCGGCTCGAGGTTTCCCGTGGACAAGAGCCAAATACGTTTTTTCAATCTGGCGGTTCTGGAAGGCCCTACTCAATCGGGCATGCGCCACGTTGTTTTTGGCAACGATGATCAAGCCCGAAGTCTGTCGATCCAACCGATGCACAATACCGGGCCGGCTTTCCCCGCCTATATCCGATAGATTCTGAAAGTGAAATAACAGCCCGTGAACCAGCGTCCCGGTGCCCGTTCCGGAACCGGGGTGGACGACGATGCCAGCGGGCTTCTCAATAACCGCCAAATCCTGATCTTCAAAGTAGATTTGGAGCGGGAGTTGCACTGGTCTCAATGGAGCCGGTTCAAGCGCGCGGACATCGAGCTCAATCGATTCCCCGCCCCGGATTTTGTATCCGGCCTTTTCCTGGCGTCCTTCAATCCAGATCGCGCCAGAACGGTTGAGCAGTTGGATTTGCGACCGGGTCAGGTTTTCCAGGCGCCGGGCTAGAAAGACGTCTAAACGGAGTCCGCGGTCGTCAACCGCGGCCTGGAGCTTCATTTCGGATGACCTCTATGCTCAGCAAGACGACGCCGATGGATATGGCGGAATCGGCAATGTTAAAGGAAGGCCAGTGATAGTTGCCGACATAGAACTCGAGAAAATCGACCACGTAGCCATAAGCCAGCCGGTCGTAGAGGTTCCCTAACGCTCCGCCGAGAATAAAACCGAGAGCGAGCTGCAAAAGGCGGTTGCGGGCTGGGGTTCGTACGGCATAGACCGTAACCAGAGCGGCAGCTAACGCCGTAAATGCGGATAGCAAGACCGACTTTGCGGGTGAGCTGACGGACGAGAATATTCCGAAGGCAACGCCGGTATTTCGGACATACGTTATGTTGAAGAAGCCGTCTATTATCGTAACCGATTCATTCAAATCGAATCGGGATTGGATGAGAAGCTTAGTCCAACGGTCGAGCACGAGCGTAGCGGTGACCAGTAAAATGTAGGGTATACGCCCTTGGAATTTGGATGTCATTGAGTCAAAATTATACCCGGCTGTTGGGCTCCAGGGCTGATTATGGTATTCTCAACTTTTCCAACCGAGGTCTAAACAAAACGGGATCATGAAATCTAACCCAGGCACCGACCCGCGGCCAGGCATTTTCAAGACAGGAACAAGCATTTCGGACTCCCCGTCTTGGCTGGACTCGCTCGTCACTCAAATACGAGAGCTACGGGCAGAACGGAAGCATCCCCGGCCACCGATCGAGATAACAGCGGAAAGAGATCCCAGCGCGCTAGATAAGCTTATCGAGATGCCATCTCCGGTGGCTTCGCTGTTTGCCGATGTCCGCGAAGCCATCCACGACCTTCTCCATCCTCGAAAAATCGAGACTAGTGTAGCGCCGGCCGAAGTGGAGGAGATTTGGTCGAAACCTAAAACTGGTGTTCCGAAGTTGGTCTCCGTGGGCCTTCACGTGGCGGTTTTGACACTGGCTTTGCTCCCATGGGCCACATCGCCGCCCCAGTTGCCGAAGGTGAACGAAACCGCTGTGATGGTTTTACTGCCGGACAATCTGATTCTCAATCTTCCGCAAAAAGATGATCTATCCGGTGGCGGCGGTGGCGGTGGAAAGAAGCAGCCGACACCGCCGTCACTTGGCCGTTTACCAAGACCTGCTGAAAAACAGTTTGTGCCGCCTGATCCGGAACCGCCGAAGAATCCGGATCCAACCCTCATCGTAGAACCAACAGTCGTTGCGCCTCAGCTTGCACAGTTACCCCAAGTCAACCTCCTGAACCTCGGTGACCCGTTCGGAGTTCCCGGTCCACCGTCCTCGGGGCCTGGCGTCGGTAGTGGAATTGGAACCGGTCAGGGTCGTGGCGTCGGGGAAGGCAAAGGTCCCGGCGTTGGCCCAGGTGAAGGCGGCGGTTTCGGCGGCGGCGTGTTCCGTGTCGGTGGCGGAGTTACAGCGCCCACGGTTATCCACCGCGTCGAGCCTCAGTATTCTGAAGAAGCGCGAAAGGCACGATATCAAGGGACAGTGGTTCTCGAAGCGATCGTTCGCAGGGACGGCACGTGCGACATCATTCGGGTGGTACGTAGCTTGGGATTCGGCCTCGATGAAAATGCCATGCAGGCCCTGAAGCAATGGAAGTTCCGGCCCGGCATGCGGAACGGCGTGCCTGTCGATATCTCACTGAACATCGAAGTCAATTTCAATCTGCGTTAGACGCCAAGACACCAAGCCACAACGGGGGAACGAGGACTCACACCCCTCACGCAGGCGCGAGTAGCAACCCGGTAAGCAACTCTCGCCAGCGAAGGGGGTCTGACCCCTCGTTCCCCCGTTGTGGCTTGGTGTCTATGGTATGTTGGTTTTGGGAGGAGCACATGAAAGACATCGTCATCATCAGTGCGGTCCGCACTCCTATCGGTAAATTCCAGGGTGCACTCAAATCAATGAGCGCTACTCAATTGGGCGCATTAGTCGTTAAAGCGGCTGTCGAGCGGGCCGGTCTCCCACCTGAGCTGATCGATGAAGTCATAATGGGTAATGTCGTTCAAGCTGGCCTCGGCCAGAATCCGGCGCGGCAGGCGGCTCTCCGCGGAGGTCTGTTGCCGGATGTCGCGGCGATGACCATCAACAAAGTGTGCGGGTCGGGTCTGAAGGCCGTCGGTCTTTCGGCTCAAGGCATTCAAAGCGGCGATTCAGAAATCGTCGTTGCCGGTGGCATGGAAAGCATGAGCAACGCTCCTTATCTGCTCCCCAACGCCCGCGAGGGCTACCGGCTTGGCCACGGTACGATTGTGGACTCGATGATTCATGACGGCCTGTGGGACGCCTATGAGAACTACCACATGGGTAACACGGGCGAAGTTGTCGCCGAAAAATATCACGTATCTCGCGAACGCCAAGATGAGTACGCGCTCGGAAGTCATCGCAAGGCCGTGGCCGCAATCCGCGCTGGAAAATTTCGAGATGAAATCGTTCCGGTGCCGATTCCTCAACGTAAGGGCGATCCCATACTTTTTGATACGGACGAAGCCCCACGTCCGGATGCAACGAGTGAGGCGTTGCGCGCGCTGAAGCCTGCGTTCAAGAAAGATGGGACCGTTACTGCCGGAAATGCGCCCGGTGTCAATGATGGTGCGGCTGCCCTGGTCGTCACTTCAGCGGAACGTGCCGGGGATTTGAAAAAGAAGCCGATCGCCCGAGTTGTCGGTCAGGCTGTCAGCGGCATCGAACCGTCGCTGGTAATGATGGCTCCGGTAAAAGCCGTGCGTAAGCTGGCCGGCAAGATTGGCTGGAATTTGGCGGATGTGGACCTCTTCGAATTGAATGAGGCGTTCTCGGTTCAGGCTGTGGCCGTGATCGAACAACTCGAACTGAATCCGGAGAAAGTCAACGTGAATGGTGGCGCGGTTGCTCTGGGACACCCGATTGGCGCCAGTGGCGCACGCATTCTGGTCACTCTTCTTTATGAGATGTCCAAGCGCAACGCCAAGCGAGGCATTGCGGCACTATGCCTCGGTGGCGGAAATGCGGTCGCACTGGCTGTAGAGCGGTAGCCATGGAAAATCCGATATGGGGAACATCAAAACCCTTGGCGTAATTGGCGGCGGCACGATGGGTAATGGGATCGCCCATGTGGCCGCGCGTTCGGGGTTCAAAGTCATCCTTCACGATATCGAGCAGCGATCTCTGGATCAGGCTCTGTCGACGATCACGAAAAACCTCGAGCGCGAAGTCGCGAAAGGCAAGATTACCGGGGACGACAAAGCCGCGGCTTTGTCACGAATTGTTCCAGCAACGAAAAACTCGGCCCTGTCCGATGTGGATTTCGTTATCGAAGCAGTTGTGGAAAACGTGGATATCAAATCGAGAGTTTTCGGAGCAATGGATGAAATCGCGCGTCCTGATGTGATACTGGCATCGAATACATCTTCGATTTCGATCACGAAGATCGCATCGAAGACGAAGCGGCCTGGCAAAGTCATTGGCATGCATTTTATGAATCCCGTTCCCGTGATGACGCTCGTGGAGATTGTGCGTGGTCTCTCCACGTCGGACGAGACCAGCCAGACCACGAACCGGCTCGCGCTGTCGCTGGGCAAGACACCGGTCGAGGTAAATGATTATCCCGGCTTCGTGTCCAACAGAGTGCTAATGCCGATGATCAATGAAGCCATTTTTTGCGTCATGGAAGGTGTCGGTACACCGGAAGCCGTCGATTCGGTGATGAAGCTCGGTATGAATCACCCCATCGGGCCCCTCGCCCTGGCCGATTTGATCGGTTTGGACGTGTGCCTCGACATCATGGAAGTTCTGCATACCGGTCTGGGTGACCCGAAGCATCGCCCTTGCCCTCTCTTACGAAGAATGGTGGATGCCGGGCAGTTGGGGAGAAAGTCGGGTCGCGGGTTCTATGAATATTGAAATCGGTTTGGACCCGTTTTGTCCGTCATAGTCGGAAGCTTGAGCTATGATCCATTGTCAGAACTGCACAACGCGTAACTCTTTGAATCAGGAATTCTGCTGGAAGTGCGGCGCGAAGCTTTTGGTCCCGTCTGGAGCCGCGCCGTTCGATCCCGCGATTCCGTTCATGGAGGAACACGTCCTTGAAAGAATTAGTGCTCTTGAATATTCCGTCAATGTCCTCACGAAACGGCTCGATTCGTTGATGGAAACGATCGAACGCGTTGCCGCCAGCAATTTTATCGATCATACGATGATCGAGACCTTGACCGACTCGCTGGAGTCGGCGGGAATCGATCTCGCGAACCTCGAAGCCGATTGGAGAAGGCGAATCGATTCACGCATTCTCGAAACCGAGGAGGTGGATCGGCTCGGCGGACGGATGCAGCGGATCATGGATGCTTATCGCGGTTCAGATCGGAAGCAGTTCGGGCTGTGGATTGAAAAATCGTATGACTTGCTGGTCGCGGACAGGGCGACTGAAAGTTTGCACTTTTTGAAATTGGCTTTCGACCACGATCCAGCAAATTTCGAACTCGGACGGTTGCTTGCCGAAGTGTATTTCCAATCCAAAGAATATACCAGCGCTAAGGAATGTCTGACGCAGGTTCTGGAAACCAAGCCGGATCACTTCGAAGCGACGTTGCTGATGGGTCTTATCCAGCAGCGAAAAGGAAATCTGCGCGATGCCCAAGAGAAGCTGGAATCCGCTGTGGGCCTCAAAAAAGATTCAGCCGCCGCTCACGCAACGCTCGGGTCACTGCTGGCTGAAGTGGGTAACAAACAGCGAGCGCTCAAGCACCTTGCCACCGCACTGAAATTGAAGCCAAGCGCGCCTGTGCATTTCCTGATGGGCGGTATCTATTACAGCACCGGCCAGCACAAACGCGCCATCCAGCATCTGAAGCAAGCGACCGCATTGGACCCAGAATTCGGTGAAGCGCATTACCAGCTCGGCCTGCTGTGCCTGGAGATGAACTGGCTGCGAAAAGCTCAGGAATGTTTCAAGATGGCTCAAGCCTTGAATCCGAGGGAACGGCGCTATCGCAGACGTGTGCGCAGCTTTTCCGAGGATGCGACCGGCCCTGATCAACTTAATGGACTTGTCCGCGAAGAACTGCGACTGGTGAGATGTCTTGGTTCGAAACGGACCAAATGAAATCGAAAGGATCTTATGCCTGAAGAAAGAACTGAAAAAAGCCGGGCCCTCGACTTGGCTGTGTCGCAAATCGAAAAACAGTTCGGCAAGGGCTCTATCATGCGGCTGGGTGGCGTGGATAGCACGGCCGCGCTGGATGCGATCTCGTCGGGATCGCTCTCACTGGACGCCGCACTCGGCGTTGGCGGCTTCCCGCGTGGGCGCGTCATCGAAATATTCGGGCCGGAATCCAGCGGCAAAACCACATTGGCATTGCATGCCATCGCTGAAACCCAGAAGCTTGGAGGCACGGCGGCATTCGTCGATGCTGAACATGCTCTCGACGCGAACTATGCGCGCAAGCTCGGCGTGGACGTGGAAAACCTTCTTGTGTCCCAGCCGGACAACGGCGAGCAGGCTCTGGAAATCGCGGAAGTCCTGATCCGCAACGGGGCAATCGATATTGTTGTCGTCGATTCCGTCGCGGCGCTCGTACCGCGAGCCGAGCTGGAAGGCGAAATGGGCGACGCGCAAATGGGCCTTCAGGCGAGATTAATGTCGCAGGCCCTCCGAAAGCTCACCGGCATCGTTTCAAAGTCCAGAACATGCCTCGTCTTTATCAACCAGATCCGCGAAAAAATCGGCGTCATGTTCGGTAATCCCGAAACGACCACCGGGGGCCGCGCGCTGAAATTCTATGCGTCGGTTCGCGTGGATGTGCGGCGAATCGCTTCTATTAAAGATGGAGACGAAGTGGTTGGGAGTCGCACCAAAGCGAAGATCGTCAAAAACAAGGTCGCTCCGCCGTTCCGTGAAGCGGAGTTCGACATCCTGTACGGCGAAGGGATCTCGCGCGAAGGCGACCTGCTCGATCTCGCCGTCGACAAAAACATCATCGAGAAGAGTGGGGCCTGGTTCTCCTTCCAGGGTGAACGCCTTGGCCAGGGCCGCGAAAATGCGCGCCAGTTCCTGAAGGATAATCCGGATTATCGCGGCCGCGTCGAGCTCGCCCTTCGCGAAATTATGGGCCTCGCGATTCCCACTATTCCCCCAGCCACAAACGCCGCCACGGCCGACAACGGCCACAAACGGCGCTAAGCTCTTTGTGCCTTCGTGTCTTTGTGTCTTGGTCATGAAAACCACGAAGGCACAAAGGCACAAAAGCCCTGTGTTACATTAGCTAGATGTTCAAGCCGATATCCGACAAAGTGAGCCTGCCGGATCTTGAAAAGGAGATTCTCGATCACTGGAAAGAGAGCCGGACGTTTGAAAAAAGTATGAAGGCCCGGAACACCGCGCCGGACTACACCTTTTACGAAGGCCCGCCCACCGCGAATGGCAAACCAGGTATCCACCACGTTTTCGCGCGAACCATCAAGGACCTGGTCTGCCGGTATCAGACCATGCGCGGCTTTCAGGTCCACCGCAAAGCGGGATGGGACACACACGGCTTACCTGTCGAAATCGAAGTCGAGAAGAAACTCGGGCTCAAGCACAAAGGTGAAATCGAGGAATACGGCATCGCGAGATTCAACGCCGAATGCCGCAAATCCGTCTTCGAATACAAAGACATGTGGGAGGATCTCACGTGGCGTATGGGTTACTGGATCGACATGGAGCATCCCTACATCACGTGCGAGAACGACTACATCGAATCCGTCTGGTGGGCGCTGGACCGGTATTTCAAAGAGGGGTTCATCTACCAGGGTTTTAAGGTTCAGCTTTATTGTCCGCGATGCGGAACGCCTTTGTCCTCACACGAGGTGTCGCTGGGGTACCGCGACGTTCACGATCCCTCGATCTACGTCAAAGCCAAAGTGAAAGGTGAAGAGAACACATACTTCCTTGTCTGGACAACGACACCCTGGACTCTGATTTCCAACGTCGCATTGGCGGTGAACCCGGATGTGGAATACGTGAAAGCCCGAAAGCGCCCGCCCCCGGGAGAGGGCAGAGGCGAAGCGGCGGGTGAGGGCTCACCGGAGTACCTTATCCTCGCGAAAGACCGGATTTCCATCTTGTCCGAAGGCGCTGAGGTCGTGGCGACTTTCCCGGGACGCGACCTCATCGGCAAAGAATACGAGCGCTGGTTCAGCTTTATTGTCCGCGATGCGGAACGCCTTTGTCCTCACACGAGGTGTCGCTGGGGTACCGCGACGTTCACGATCCCTCGATCTACGGATCCTGAAATCACAGCAGATTTAAAATCTCGCGGTTTGCTGTTCAAGAAAGAAACGTACACGCACAGCTATCCGCATTGCTGGCGTTGCGACACGCCCCTGCTTTATTACGCTCGAAAGTCGTGGTACATCCGAACGACGGACTATGCTCCTGACATGATCGCTTACAACAAGCAGATCCACTGGTATCCGCCGGAAACCGGTGAGGGTCGCTTCGGAAACTGGCTTCAAGAAAACAAAGATTGGGCCATCTCGCGAGATCGATATTGGGGGACCCCGCTTCCCATCTGGATTTGCCAGACGTGCGAGCTAAAGCGATCCGTTGGCAGCGTTGATGAATTGAGGCGGGAGGGAGCTAAACTTCCCGAACCACTGGATCTTCACAGGCCGTATATTGACGCCGTCACATTGAAATGTGATTGCGGTGGCGAGATGCGCCGCATTCCCGAGTTGGTCGATGTGTGGTTCGACTCCGGCTCGATGCCCTTTGCGCAATGGCATTACCCATTCGAGAACCAGGAGATCTTCAAGCACGCCTTCCCTGCGGATTTCATTTCGGAGGCGATTGATCAAACGCGCGGTTGGTTCTATACGCTGCACGCGATCAGTTCATTCTTGTTCAAGCAGCCATGCTTCAAGAATGTAATTTGCAGTGATCTCGTCCTGGACAAGGAAGGTCAGAAGATGTCGAAGAGCCGTGGCAACACGGCCAACCCATTCGAGGTCATCGGAAAATACGGCGCGGATAGCGTCCGCTGGTTCCTGATCGCCAGTAGTCCGACATGGAAACCGAAGCTCTTCGACATCGACGCCATCGCCGAAGTTCAGCGGAAGTTTTTCGGAACGCTACTGAATACTTACGCCTTCTTCACGTTGTACGCAAACATTGATGGTTTCAAGTACAGCGAGCCGGCCGTCCCCGTTTCCGAGCGTCCCGACATCGATCGATGGATTCTCTCGCTTCTCAATACAACCATCGCTTCCTATATCGAAGCCATGGAGTCATACGATCCCACGCGCGCGGCGCGCCTGGTGAGCAATTTCACTATCGAGCAGCTGTCGAACTGGTACGTCCGCCGAAATCGACGGCGTTTCTGGAAGAGCGGGCCTGGACAGGACAAAACCGCCGCATATCAGACGCTGTTCGAGTGTCTGGCTGCAATCACGAAAATGGCTGCTCCGATTGCGCCTTTTTTGCCGGACGAAATCTACCGCGCCCTCATGGCCGAGACTCATCGCGAGGCGTTCGACTCCGTTCATACCGCCGAAATGGCCTCCGCTCAACAGCAGCTCATTAACCCGGAGTTGGAGAGCCGCATGGATATGGCGCAGCGCGTGGTTGGCCTTGTCCGCGCAATGCGGACGAAAACCAGTTTGAAGACGCGTCAGCCATTGTCTCGGATCGCGATCCCCGCATCCCCGGAAACTCGCCGCCTGATCGAACAGATGAATGATGTCATTCTCGAAGAAATCAACGTGAAGGCTATCGAATTCATTGATGAATCCTCGCCAATCGTCCGAAAGACAGCCAACGCGAATTTCAAGGTCATCGGACCGAAGTTTGGAAAGCTCGTCAACGCCGTAGCGAAGCGCATTCGAGAGATGTCATCTGCGGATGTTGTACGACTGGATCAGACCGGCACCTTCTTCACAGAAGTTAACCGCACTCCGGTGACAATCAGCAGGGAGGATGTGACGATCGCCGCTCAGAGCATCGAAGGGTGGCTCGTCGAATCCAGCGACGGCCTCACCGTCGCACTCGACACGACGCTCACGCCCGATCTTATTAACGAGGGTCTTGCCCGCGAGTTTGTTAACCGCGTTCAAAACATGCGTAAGGATGCCGGCCTGTCGGTCACGGATCGGATCCGCATTCGTTTCGCAACTTCGGATCGCGTTGCGGCAGCGGTGGACCGCATGGCCGATTACGTCAAGTCCGAAACTCTCGCTACTCACATGACTGCCGGACGCGATAGCGCCGAGCATTGGGTGAAATGGGATATCGACGGTGAATCCTGCGAAATCGGGATCTCCAAAGCGTAACCGCGGATTGGGCGGATTATCCGAATGGAATCTGCCTCACTGCGCCGCTAACTAACACTATTCAGCGGTAATAGCCTGGGCCGACACGCAGGCCATGGTGCCAGTTTGCCGGAAGTGCGATGGAAAGCAGGCTGCCCACGATAGCCTGTGCGACCGCTAGCGGCAAGAGATTCCGATGGCTGATAAAGACCCGCGTCAGTATGAAACCTCCAAGAAACGTCACAGGCGTCAGAATCGGATTCGGAATATGAAATGAGGCGAACACTGCCGCGCATATCCAGGCAGTTCGATTAGCCTCTCGAAGAATTGCGAGCAGCCGGTTAGTGAAAAACGATTGCAAGCCAAATTGTTGAAACAAGCACCAAGCGAAGTATCGACAAAATCCCTGGACCTTGTCCGAACTGAGGAACCAATTGGTGTACCCTCCTCTCGCCACACCTATCAGAATCAATCCGCTGGCAATAATTGCGGTTGGTCCCGCCAGCGCCTTCAAACCGCGTGTGAAAGCGTGCGCGCCCATTCCGAGATTTTCGATGCTGTCGCGATGAAGTAGGAACGTCAGGACAATAAAGGCCAGAAGAAAAATAGCGAAATCCGGAAAAGTAAATTGCAGCCGCCAGATGTACAGGAGTACTCCACCCAGCACCATCACGACTTCAATCGCCGCCAGAATGACCATGTGTCCTCGTCCCTATCGGAAAAACACGCTCCAGAACGTATCCACCAGAGCGTGCGTCAGTGACGAACTCATCAGGCTTCCTGTATTCCGCCAGGCGCGACCGTAGAAAACGCCTGCGATACTTGCCATCAGAAAATACCGGTAGTTCGGAATGGGCGGACCGTTGTTCAAATGCGAAGCGCCAAAGATCACCGCCCCGGCGATCAGGCTGACACTTCGATTGGCCGTCACGCGTTGGATCCAATTTTGAATCAAACCGCGGAAGAGAAACTCTTCCGGTAGCGCTGTAAACAGAAAGATCCCCGTGAAGGTCAACGGGACCGGATAAAGCTTCGATAAATTGAAACTGTATTGGAGGAAGTGGATCGCCAGACCTAACGGGATGGCAATCGCTGCAAACACAACGAAGTTCGCAATTCCGTTGACGAATATTCCGCGGTCCCATTCGAAACGGTATCCGATGTTCGGCGTGCGATTCCAAACTGCAAACGCAATGATGCCTGTGTCGATCGCCAGAAGTTGCGCGAAAGCATAGTGCAAATCTGCGCCCGGCGCGCCCGCGATTAGAATCCTGCGGATGATCCCGAATTCCAAAGGTAACCATATCCAGAGAATCACCAGCGGTTCCAACCACCCACGGCTTTGTGTTTTTCGTGACGGCCACATCACAACAAACGGCAGCCCGAAGTATGCCGCCATCGCGCTACCTGCTTTGATGGCTGCTTGGCTTACGCCAGCAGCGTATGCGAGGTATAACAACCAGAGTCCGGCCGGTACCGCAATAATGCGCCAAGGCCATCCATCGATCCATCGCTCCAGCCGTTCCAGAACGCCATCGCTTCCCAAAAGCAGCATCGCCAGGAATGCGAGGCCCGGACAGCCGACCAACACCGCCAGTGACACGGAATGCGTCCTACTCCAGAACGCTACGAAGGCCGCAGCAGTGACCAGAACGCCTGCAAACACTGCCCCGCCCGCCGATAACCGATATCGTTTCATACCCCACGATACTACGGCGATCCGCAACTTCGGTCTTTACGAGATAGCCCCCGGTCCTTTACCTTTATAGGATTGCTGGAGCCGAGGTAGCTCAGTCGGTAGAGCGCGGCCCTGAAAAGGCCGGCGTCGGCGGTTCAATTCCGTCCCTCGGCATTTTCCCTTCAACAAGTTCGCAGGCTGCTTTTGGCAGGTTCACACGTCACTTTCCTGACTTTGAAGATTTTTGCAAGATTTGAAGCCGCTCGGCAGCTTGGTGGACTTCCTCGTCTCGCCAGTGGATGTAAATGTTCTGAGTGATTGTCGGATTCGCGTGGCCCAAGAGCTGTGAAATTGTGCCAATGTCTATCCCCTTCTGGCGGGCGATGGTTGCATAAGCGTGTCTAAGAGAATGGTGGGTGCAATGGCGAATCCGAGCGTTCTCGCAAGCGGTCTTCAAAGCTTTTCGCATCTTCCGGTAACGAGTTCCATACTGGTTCACGAAAAGAGGTTCGTCCTCTTGGGCATTCTTCCGCTCAGCAAGTTCTTCCTTGATGACTTCGACCAGCACTGAATTCATTTTCAGAAAATCGATTTTGCCTCCTTTCCTGCGAACTCTCAGAAAACCCGTAGTGAAGTTGGCGTCGGCGACATTCGCGTTGCTAATCTCGGACAACCGCAACCCGTATTCGCGAACGCCAAAAAGAAACGTCTCGCTCCTTTGAACAGGTTCTCGAAGATCCGTGCGAGTTCATCTTCTGTGGGTGTGTAATGGGGATGGACGACGCGGGCTTTTGGTTTCTTCCTTCTAACAGCCAAAACGGGATTGTTGGTAACAATCTTCTTCTCGATAGCGAAGTTGAAAATCGCGGACAAGACGTTCAGTTCCTTCAGAAGCGTATAGGGCGCGACCCTAGCTTTCCGTCGTTGGCGGATGTATTGCAGTACCTGCCTTGGATTGATTGCTCGAAGGGAGATTGTCTTGAAATACGGCTTGAGGTGATTGTTGAGCGCCTCTTTATACCGCTGACAATGGAGGACTATGGCCGAATTTAGAATTCACCATCCACAGTCTTGCAGGGCACGCGTTCGATCGGACGGCGCTGAAGTGGAAACGAAGCCGCCGGAACATTCCTTGCCGGAAGAACTGGCGAAACGTGCGTGTTCTGCCGGCCCCCGGTGGGTCCGGACTTTCGGTCAGGCGGGACGTATCACGCGTGCGCCGCAACGCTGCCATGGCTTGAGCCTGCGTCTCCGTCGAGACTGCAGCCGTTAACGGCGCGTGCGAATTGCTGAAAGCAGCGGCTCCAATGCTCAAAAAGAGAAGAAACTCGGTGATCCTTAGTCCGCCTACCTCATCACAGTCACGACGGTTGATTCCGCGTCAGACAACTCGCTCGCGTTGTGAATGAAGCCCTGAACGACGTGCGGACCGCTCTGCAGCTTCTTATTGTTATCAGTCAGTTTCAGCAGCGCCGAAAACTGTCCGCTCGCATTGGTTCTCGTTTCGACGGTACGGTGAGTTTTCCCATCAGGCAGCACAATGTCGATCATCACACGCTGGTCCGCGCGCGCCGGTGCGACGGCGCCTTGAACGCGGATCGAGTCTTTGCGTTCGCTCTTTCCTTCCGCTTCCAGGCGAATCGATCCACGTTTGCGCACACCGACGCGATAGAATGTTCCGCCGATTGGATAAAAGCGCGAGCCGACGACTTGTTGTGCGCTGCCAATGACTTCGGTGTACGAGCGTTCAATGAACCCCGCAACCTTCACCGGCGCTAGGCCGGGCAAGCGACCTTCCCGGTTCTTCCCGTATTGGTACATATTCACATCCGCGATCGGCCAGATCATAATGTCGATTTCCTTCTCCGACTTGCCGTCGAGCCAGATCCAGGAGTGGGGAATCTGCGCCACCCAACCGATTGGCAGGCCACGCAGCGACACATGGATCGCGCGCCGCTCGTCTAGTGGATTGCGGATCGCGGTCCTGATAAAAAGCGGCTCGGTGGGGCTGCCGCCGGCGGCTTGAA
>QHXC01000232.1 GCA_003222815.1 Acidobacteriota bacterium
TGACGATTTCGAGATTCAACAAGTTCAGTGATTGGGGACTGACGCGGGCTAAAGCCCGCGACTACGAGCTTGGTGATACGTTTCGGCATGCTCGTAGTCGCGGGCTTCAGCCCGCGTTCCGGGAAACTGGGCGAATTTCCTTGCTCCTCGACAAGACCATTGCCGGCGGCCTGCTAGTGGCAATGGTCTTCACGACCTTGGCGCACGGCGCGGTCGAGCCCTGGTCCGTTGCGCTGTTTGAATTGATAGTGGTGGGACTCCTGTTGCTCTGGGGCATCAAAGCCACGCGAGACCGGCATCTGGAAGTAACAATTCCGGCCGCCGCCCTGCCCATCGGCGCGCTACTGTTGCTGGGAATCACTCAGAGTGTCGCCTTCACAGGCGAGTCCGGCCAAAGAGCGAGCCTCTCGATGGACGTGGAGGCGACGCGTCAGGCCGTAACAATTCTCTTTTTTTTGGCAGTTTCGTTTATCATCGCCGCGAACTTTTTTGTCACCCGTGAACGCCTCTTCCGGCTGGCCAATGTTCTCACTGTCTTTGGCGCAATGGTCGCCGCGTTTGCGCTGATTCAGAACTTCACCTGGGACGGCCGGTTTTACTGGCTGCGGGCCACGGGCCACTCGGTGTTCGGGCCTTTCGTCAATCACAATCACTTTGCCGGCTATATGGCGATGCTGATGCCGGTGCCGCTCGGACTGATATTGAGGGTTATCCGCGGCCAGGCCCAGTTGGTCTACGGCTTCGCGGCAGCGCTCATAGGAACGGCCACAATCGTGTCTGGTTCTCGCAGCGGCGTGATCAGTCTGGTGGCCGCGGTGGTTCTGATGGCTGTTCTGAGCAAGCGAACCCGCCGGCCGTTTCCAACGGGAGATCGGTTGGAATCTAAACGGTTTTTCTTGTGGAGAGCGGGGCCCGTTGCCATTGTCGCGCTGGCGATGATCGCAGGTGTTGTCTGGATCGGCGCGACACCGGTTGTGGAACGTTTCGGCGACGCGGTCGATCAATTGGTGCGCTCGGGTGCTCCGGATCCTAGCCGAGCAACGATCTGGCAAGAGACCGTCGACATGGTTCGCGACCATCCGATACTGGGGGCGGGCCTTGGCGCCTACCACACGATTTACCCAACCTATGCACATACGGAAAAACTCTTTGGTCTCGATTATGCCCATAACGACTACTTGCAGGTGATTGCCGAGGCGGGCGCTGTCGGTGGAGTCATCGCCGTCTGGTTCATCGTCGTGATCTTCTCGGCCATCGCCCGCGGGATCCGGTCGCGCGATCCGCTATTTGCCGGCCTGGCATTAGCCGGCGGCGCCGGCATATTTGCGGTGGCGGTCCAGAGCGTATCGGATACGGATCTGCAAATTCCGTCCAACGCTCTGCTGTTTCTGGTTCTTTCGGCAGTCGTGTCTCGTGTTGGGGCGCGGGAAGGAAACGAACTTACGACGGTAAACAGGTATGAAACCGATTGATTCCCCTCCTTGAAAAGTCTTGAAAAGGAGGGGTGGCTGCGCCACCAAAAAAATGCCGCGAAGTAACCAAAGCTGGCGCAGACGGGGTGGTCAGTCCCAGACAAGCTTCTCACGAATGCAATCCGAAATATCTCACCTTAACCGACCACCCCCGTCACCCCTCCTGTGCCAGGAGGGCAATTATTTTGACCCAATAATTAATGGAGAACGGATGATGCGAAGAGTTAAAGCTTTCGCTATCGTATTGCTCACGGGATCAGCGCTCCTGAACGCCGGAGCGCAGAACACCCTGCAGAGGAGTGAACCTGCCTCTCGCGGCATCGTTCTGTCGCCCGACGAGGAGTACCGGATTGGGCCAAGCGATGTTGTCGAAGTCTACATTCTGCGCGTGCCGGAGCTATCGCGGGAATACCGGATCACCGCTGACGGGACCATCGAAATCCCATTCCTTGGCAAGATCAAGGCCCAAAAGAAAACCTCGCAGGAACTGGCAACCGCAATCGCGATTGGATTGCGGGAGGGCTACCTGGTGGATCCGCAGGTCTCCGTCATCGTGAAACAGGTCAGCCGGCAGTTCTTCATCCAGGGCGCTGTCCGGTCGCCGGGCGTCTACAACATCGAGGGACGGCCTTCACTGCTCGAGCTGATCACCATCGCGGGAGGACTCAACCCCAGCTACGGGGCCACGGCGTTCATTATCCGTGGCACCCGGCCGCGCGAGGGCGAAGTCGAGGCAGTACCGGTTTCCGACGCGTCGGAAGTCCGGCCAGATTACGAACTTCGAAAAGCCAACATCAATGCGCTGCTTCGAGGCGACTTTGCGGAGAACGTGAAGATCGAGCCAGGCGACATCGTTCACATTCCGGCATCCGATGTCTTCTTTGTGGCCGGTGAGGTGAAAGCGCCCGGGTCGTTCCCACTTAAGGAAGGCACGACGCTTCGCCAGGCCATCTCTCTGGCCCAAGGCGCCAACCCGCTCGCCGCGGCAGGAAGGGCCGTGATATTCCGTGAAGACGGAAACGGACAGAAGCGGGAAATTCCAGTAGACGTCGGAGCGGTCATGCGCGGCCGGCGCCAGGACATTCCGATCTGGGCTAATGACGTCATTGTCGTTCCCAACAGTAGGGCCAAATCCACATTCATGCCCGTCATTAATGCGTTCGGCGCCAACGCTGCCTGGACCGTGACCAGCATCGTTCGATGATCGGCAGTTGAGGCAAAACGTCCATGTCCGACCAGAAGCAGTATCCGGATAATTTGCCGCCAGACGTCACATTCCGGCAATTACCCGCTCGACAGCAAAACAACTCGAGGGCGGTTCTGTACCCCGAAATGGATTTGCCGCGTTACGGGGAGGCCGAGGATTTTCACCTGCGCGGGCTCTGGAGGATCGTCCGCAAACGGAGATGGTTGATCATCGGCATCGCTTTCATCATCACCACACTCGTGACCATCGATGTGTTTCGGACCAAACCTCTCTACCAGGCGACGACCACGATCGAGATCGGCCGGGATAACGGGACGCGTGTCAACTCAAACGGAGTCTTCATCCAGGAGGAGGACTATCTCTATGTGACGATGAACACCAGCGAGGTCATCCTGAAGAGCTCGCCGCTGCTGGAAGATGTGGTCGTCCAGTTGCGGTTGGACCAGGATCCTGCATTCATGGCAGCGGACAGGAAATCGGTCTGGGAGTCGCTCAATGATATTGCCGGCAAGATCCAGCAGGATAAGTCTCCCGCCCCACCGAATGTGTTCACAACGACGCCTGTGAAGTCTAAGATCCAGGGCAGCCGTCCGCTCGAAGAGATCGAGCGCCTGGCGCCGTACGTCGGAATGTTGGAAGGCTCCTTGAGCGTCAGGCCCATCGTCGACACACGCGCCATGACGATCGCATTCACGCACACGGATCCGAAGCTCGCTGCCAGCGTTGCCAATGCGATTGCCCAAAGGTTCGTCGAAACCAGCTTCGATAAAAAAATAGAAAAGTTTACGAGCGCGTCGGAATGGCTCGATCGCTCCACCCGTGAATTGAAAGCCAAAATCGAACATTCCGAACAGGCTCTGGCCGACTACACCCGAACGAACAACATCTATTCGCTCGAAGGCAAAACAACGCTGATCACGGAAAAGCTCTCGCGCCTGCACGATCTGGCCACACGGGCGGAAACGGATCGCATCCTGAAAGAGTCCCTGTACGAGCAGGTGCGCCAGGGCCGCGTCGCCCAGATTCCGGAAGCCTTTGCCGACACCCAGACGGTCGAACTGCAGCGGAAGCTGGGCGCAGCAGATGGCGGCGATCCGCGACCAGATTGCCGCCAGCCGCGGTCTGCTGGAAGATAAGCTCAAGGCGGACTATGAACGCGTCGTCCGTGACGAGAACGCGCTCAAGGCCGCGCTCGCCGAAGCCAAAGCCGGGGCCGCGCAAGAAAACCAGCGTGCGATCCAATACAGCCTCCTCAAGCAGGACGTCGATACGGCGAAATCCCTTTATACGGAATTCTTGCAGAAAACAAATCAGGCCTATCTTGAGGTCGCGCAACAGCAAAGCAACATCCGCGTCATTTCTCCGGCGCGGATGCCGAAGGGGCCCGTCAGTCCAAATCGGCAGCGCACAATATTGATCGGCCTGTTGCTGAGCCTGAGTGGAGGAATCGGTCTGGCGTGGCTTCTGGAGCGCTTCGATGATTCAATCCGTAGCGTCGATGATGTGAATCGCTACACGCAATTGCCGGCTCTGGCCGTCATACCCGCCATCGGGGCCAATAACTCCCTGTTGAATGGACGTAGGCGCAAGGACAACGCCGGGGAACTTCTGGCGCTCGATTCCGGCGACAAACCCACTGCAAAAATGCAGCGAGCGCGGCTGATGGAGTTCGACGGCCGCTCGCCGGCCTCCGAAGCGTATCGTGCGCTGCGAACCGCTCTGCTTCTGTCTGCCGCGGGGAATCCGCCCAAGACGATCCTGGTGACCAGTGTCCGGATGGAAGAGGGAAAGACCACCACAGCGACAAACACCGCGATCGCGCTGGCCCAGCTCGGAGCCTCGGTTCTGCTTATCGATTGCGACATGCGGAAACCGTCGGTCCACGACGTTTTCGGGACCTCGCGCACTTTAGGCTTGTCCACCTACCTCGCTCGCAACGTTGAAATTGATGAACTCATCCAGGATCTGCCAGGCGAAAACCTGCGCATGATCTCGTCTGGTCCCATCCCCCCCAATCCCGCCGAGCTGCTCAGCTCAGACCGGATGAAGCGTCTGCTGGCTCAACTCTCGGAACGCTACGACCACATCGTTCTGGACTCACCACCACTCGGCAGTGTCACCGACGCCGTGATCCTCTCCACCATGGTCAACGGCGTCATCCTCGTCGTCCACGGCGGCCGGAATTCCCGCCAGGCGGTCCAGCGCGCCTGCCACGAACTTTCTGCGGTCGGCGCCAGAGTCTTCGGCATCGTCCTCAATAACGTGGACCTCCGCCGCGAAGGCCACGACGACTACTATTACTACTCGTACCAATACAGCTACTCCGCCGATGGCAAACGTACAAAGACCTGAGCCCATGCACATCCTCGGCATC
>QHXC01000233.1 GCA_003222815.1 Acidobacteriota bacterium
CGGGGGCAAAACCCTATCGATTAGGCCAGAGAAGGAGATCTCGAAAATGCAAAATCGTTTCATAACATGGATGCTCGTGTTTTTGCTGGCAGGCCTGGCGCATGCGCAAGATGACAAGGAAAAGTTCAAAGCGCGGTATGAGTCGCTACCCGCAGACAGTAATTTCGACCCGCATGATCTCTCCGGAATCTGGACGCTGACAAAGAATGATCATAGTCTCGGCACCCCTGCCCCTCCGCTGACGCCGGCGGGAGTGGCGGCGATGGCTGGACGTATCGTTGACAAGGCGGGTGTCATCGGAAACGCCCCCTGGTATACCTGTAACCCAATGGGTTTTCCAAGGCTCCTCAACGATGATGAGCCCATGGAATTCATCGTGCTCAAGGACCGCGTCCTGCAGCTCTTCCAGTGGGAACATAGAATACGCGTACTATGGACCGACGGACGAGAACTGCCATCAGGTCAAAACCTCGAGAATCTTGGGCCAGCCTGGTATGGGCATTCGGTGGGCGAGTGGCGGGGAAATACGCTTGTCCTTAATACGGTCGGTCTTGAGGAAAGAGCCTGGCTCGATAATCAGGCTCATCCCAAAAGTTTCCACGCGCGGATCGAAGAAACCTGGAAGCGAGTCGACTCTAACACTCTGGAGCTTCAACTGACCCTCTATGATCCGGAGTACTATACGGCCCCATACGTGGGCTCCAAGAAAATCTACAAGCGAATGCCAAAAGACGCGGCGACCTATTTTGGATGGTACGGGTTGTTTGCAGGAATCACGGAGGGAATCTGCGCGCCGATGAACGAAGTAGATGGGTATAACAAAGGATTCCGTGACCCCGGACAAGCGAAGCGGTAAATCTGGAGGAACTTTCAGGCAAGAGGTGTCCCCACCGAATTACCGAAGGTGCTTCTTGAAGAAGGCCATCGCCTTTGGCCACGCGTCTCGAGTCGCCGCCCAGTTTCTTCCCAGATCCTGGCGATAGAGAAATGCGTGGGTCGCGTTCACGCCCTCGATCTCCGCTGCCGACTCCCATGCCAGACCACCACCCGCACAGAAGCCGGTCACCCCGAGTTTGCCGTTGGCCATCGGCAGCTTGAGCGCGTAGTCGCGAGCCACCCGGATGCGGTTTAACACTTCCGCATGGCTGATTTTGTTGAGTGCTGCGCCGGAGTCGTCCGGAAACTTGAAGGAGTCGAAGTTGCCGCCGTTCGGTCCCAGACCGGATGTTAAGTCCGGAAGAACTCCGATAAATCCCTCGGCCGCCAATTGGTCGGCGATGGCCCGGAGCCAGTTCGCTCCTCCGCCTCGCGTGGGAGGCTCACCCATATCCATCCCAGGACCAGGCTGAAATATAAGCACAACGGGTGCTCTCATTGTGCCCTGCGGATATGAAATCCAGGTGTGGAGCTTGGTGCCGCTCGCCATCGGGACGTCGACCCAAGCCCCTTTGCGTGGTGACTGAGCAACCGTCTTCGCGGCTACGAGAAAGTTTGCCGGCAGATCCGGCCGCTTCTCTCGCATATCCGCGCGCTCGTCGTCACGCTCCGCTCCGCCCCGTCCCCTCTGCGCAGCGGGTGCCGGAGTATTGGTCTGCGCGGCCATAAACGCGAGTGCGTTGTGCCACGCATGATCTGTCAGTTCGAACGACCTGGTACGTTGCTGGGGTGACTCGATGGTTACTTCGATGCGCTGGCCGCCTTTGGCGAAGTTGAAATTCACGGACGCTCCATTGCCATTGGATGCCGGCATCTTCAGAGCATTGAACTGACTAGCTACCAATTCCAAGGTCCTCAAGACATCTTGGGCGAAATTCCAAGGAAACGTTCTGGAATTTCGTTTGGCTGGCGTTTGACGGGTGGATCGGTCAAGTCGTCCTCTTATTCCTTGCGCTTCATGTCAGCAGTTGCGGTCGGCGTCCCGATTGACCGAATACTTCGGTATAAAACGGCTCGCAAAGACTCTAGGGATTTCAGGCAGCATCTGTCTTTTTCATATTGTTTCGACATTTGTCTACAACACGCGCTCACTTCGCTAGGTATTTCTTAGACAATTTGTAACATCTGTCGCGAAATCGAGACAAGTCGCCCAAACGCGACAGGCGAACAAGCCGTCATTTTGTAAGACTTATCCTTTACAATGTCTAAATACTGTCGCCCCAACGCGACAGTTTGCAGAGCACTCTTTCACCTGAAACCGTTGAATAACAAGCACAATGCTGTATCCCGTTAGGCATGGAACACGGCGTGCCCAATAGGCGCGTGATGAACGCAACGGCACAAAGCACGCTATCGATGAAACCGGCAATCGTCTCGATCATTTCCAATCCAGACGGGTTTATTGAAGCCTCTCCGATAATGATTTCCGTTTCGCCGGCAATCCTCGATGGCTTCGCCGACATTATTCCCCTCGCATCGGGAATGAAGTCCGTCAGCGAGACGGTTTTTTCCATGCTACAAAGGATTATCGATGCGACGGCGAGGATCCTTTCCGTCGCGGCCAGACTCCTTTCCGTTCCGGGAATAATCGTTTGTGCCGCGGCGAGGATCCTTTCCGTCGCGGAAATAATTATTTCGAATCGCCGGCAAATCCCGTCGAATCCAAGGTATGGCGGATTCGCCCTCATCGATAATTATTTCCGTCACGGAAATGATTGGATTTGCCTTGGAAAGGATTATCTGAAGGACGCAAATAATGCTTTCCAACGCCGGCCGAACTTTCTGCAGCTCGCCTAGAACCTTCTTCGAAACGAACGCATTTATTTCCTTCATCAACGCATTCATTTCCATCGCGGACACATTCATTCCCGCGAAAGAGAGAGGTTTTTCCAAGGCGGACACGATCATTTCCGCCTCGGACACGAGTCTCGTCGCGACAGAAATATGTTTCCCCGTCGCGGAGAGAACCCTCGGCGCTGTGCCGACGGGTGTGCTTTTAACACCAATCCGTCAACAACGAACCGTTAGGAGAAAGACGATGGCTCAACACATTCGAACTTGCACGGTTTCAAATCGATCTGATGAATCTCCTTGTGAAAAAAAAGTCGATTTGATTCTTCGAGCCCACGACCATACCTATCAGAGAACGAATCAACGCCGTTAGCCACAGCGAATTGCAAAGCCGTTTCATCGATGCTACATTTGCGTCGTCGTTCGCAGACCGGTTTATCGTCCGCTCGAACACGGGAAGATGAAAGAACCCAACGCCACTCATGAAAAGGCACAGAGTTTTTTTGAAGGTCTCTGGAGGCGCGGCGACCCGTGGGAACTCGAAACGTCAGAATTTGAGCAAGCCAAGTATGCGGATGAAATTTCGATTCTCGCCGGACGCCGCTATGGGCGGGCGCTCGAGATCGGTTGCGGGATTGGATCATTCACCCGGCTCCTCACTGGCCCTTGCGACTCGATACTCGCCCTCGACATTTCTCCGACCGCGATCGCACGCGCGCATGAACGCGGCCTGCATGCGGTGGAGTTTCGAGAGCAGAACATCATGCATTTCGACTTGGAGCGCGAGCGGCCGTGGGATCTGATCGTGCTGAACGAAACAATCTATTATCTTGGCTGGCTCTACTCCTTTTTTGATGTGGCCTGGCTCGCCACACAGTTGTTCGACGCAACGGCCACGAGCGGCCGGCTTTTGATGGCGAATACGTGCGGCGGGCTAACAAATTACCTACTTCGGCCGCCGATAATCCGCACCTATCATGACTTGTTCGTCAATGTGGGATACCAAACCACTTTGCCCGAATCGAAGTATTCTTCCGCGATTTGCCGTGCGGCTCCGCAGTGGGACTCGTAGCGACGATTCACTTCTCCGATTCCAGCCGCAGCTTCGTCGGCATTCTTAAATGGAATAACGCCGTCGCCGGACGGCAGCCATTTCGTGAAGCCCGTGTCCTGAATGACGACCGGCCTTCCGCTCGCCAAATACGCCGCGCTGCGCTCGCTGAACCAACCGCTGCGCGTCACAACGTATCCATGTTTAGCGACGGAAAACTCCGCGCGTGACGCTCGCAAGTATTGCTGGTAGACCCATGGATCGCGAGTGACCTCCTTCGGATTGACAATGCGCCAGCCGCCCTCTGTCAGGCGCGTCCGCACGTCGTCTGGAACTTTGACCGCCAATTCCATCGGAACCCTCGCTTGTAGAGGAAATGAGAAGAGGGATTGGAATTCATGGTCCTTTTGGCCGTAAAACTTGCCTTCGAAATACCGGTCACCCAACGGCGACCAGTTCATCACTGTCGTGAAATGTGAATCCAAGGAGCCGGGCGTCACCGGCCACAGATCCAACACGACAGGTTGCCGGGTCGGCAACCATTGCATCCCTGCAGTCGGCATGTCGCAGCCAGGTTGCCCCACATTCTCTCCGTATGTAAAGCGCGCGGTGTAATCCGAGAAAGATCCGCCCATTCCATGAGCGCCGATTTGTGTGAACACGGGATCCGTGTCCACCAATATGCGGCGTCGGCAAGATTCCAGTTCGGGAATCCAGTTAATGTTGCTTAGATTGAAGTAAAGGTCCGATTCCGCGCATGCTTCCGCCAACTCTGCGCGCGGCAGTCCAAAAGTCTTTCCGTCTTCCGCCATATAGCACCAACGCGCTTCCAGGCCGTACTGGCGGAACAAGCGCATCAAGAACTCTATTCCGTATGCCGGATCTGCTGTCATGAGGTTTTGCGCAGGGTCATAGCAGGAGTTGTCCCAACCGTAATGTTCAAAAAACGTGACCTTATGGCCCAGGCGATGAAGGCCGATCAGGTATTGGAAATGGTGCCAGCACAGTCCGCCGAGCGGATAGCGGACGATGTATCCCGAACAAACAATCTTGAGTGCTTTCATTCCTGAACTGAGTTACTAGAGGATAGATGGAAACCCAGAGTCCGGGCGACGGCGGAGGTCAGACCCTTATCCGCCTTCGTATCTACTTCGGTGACAGGATCATCGCCTTTTTTAAATTGCACGTTCACGACATTGTTTGCGAAAGAATTCAGCACTTCGGCGGCGGCCCGCAACGCCTCTTCAATTCGTGGAAGGACGTCCGTTTGGATGGATTTCATACGCGTCGCGGCTCCATTAAGCCGATTATAAGGGAATATCGCAATTCGTCACGGCTGTACTTCCGTTTGAAGGATTTTCTGACGCGATTCGCTCGGTAAGGCCTATCTGATGTCTGTCGGCTTAGTCATTTGCCAATTTTGGTATCCGATTTGCCCTTTCGGCGGTTCAGACCGTATATGCGGCATGCAAAGCCCTCCCCAACCGAACACGATTCCGCATCCGTCACACCGCAAAAAACACTTCTCCGGGATCGCGGTTTACCAGGAATCTGGAATGGCGCGAGTATCGTCAGTCCACGGAAACCGCGGGAAGCAGCGGGAGAGGGGCCCGTCACCTGGACCACGATAGCTTTACGCGGGATTTTTAGTGACGAGAGTACCTGCTTCACCGCTTGAGTGCGCGAGTCGTCTTCAACACCGACCGTCACACGGTTTTTCCCTTCATCCAGGTCGACCATTGTCACGCCTGGCACTTCCAGAATAGCGTTCGCACGTTCGGTCCACGCCTTGAGCTGGGAGACGGTGTACTGACCCTGAAGTGCCCGCACGCCGACATGGGCTGTGAGGCCCGGACCGAACACGGCCTCGATCGCCGAACGGGCTGCCGACAATTGAGAGGGGTCGAGCAGGTATACGGCTAGCCGTCCGTTCGGGTCGATGAACATGCCGCCGAAGCCGGGCGCCATCCGCTCCACGCGAAGGAGGAGGTCATCATGCATCCGGCTCCGTTCCTGGAATCGCGCTTCGGCCGCCGAGATCTCGCCTGCCAGAAAACGAGGACCCAAAGCTGGCTCCGCCGCTAGCAGAGACGCAACGGCAATCTGCAGCACGACTGTTAAGCTTAAAAGTCTCACGGCATGGACCTTCAGGAGTCACGAACGGCTACTGAAGCGTCGCCGGTTGGTGACTCGCGCTAATTTGTCGTGAGGGCTCCGAGTTCGCTCTCGATGTTGGCGATCGGGCTATAGACAAACAGCGTACCCGACGAGTTGCCTCCCCAGAGGGTGCCCTGAAGCATGATACTGTCTCCGGAGACGATCCTAAACACCGGCGAACCACTGTCGCCAGCGCCCACGCCAGCGTCCACGAAATTCTGACAGAGAAGGACAATGTTGCTGCCTGAAACGCCTGTGTTGACACAAGTATTAGTTACCTTGCCCTGAGTCCACCCAGTCGTTCGTCCGACCTTGTTAACTGTCTGTCCGAGCGTAGCCGGCTCCTCCCCGGTAATGTTGAACTGGCCCACAATGTCAAGTGAACCGTTGTTTGGTGCACTCGTCTCGGCAATCGCGCCAAGCGTGAAGGTGACGGCACTATCTCCAGCGCTAAAGTTGGCGTCGGAATAGCGGCATTTTTTTCCCCTTGCGCACCTAAAAAACGCCGGGTCAGCGATTTCCTGGCCGATGTACTCCGCCGAGACTTGGTTTAGCGGCTGATAATAGAGAGTTCCATCGGCAGCGCCTTGTGTGTTGCTGCAGTGAGAAGCTGTAACATAACCAAGGACGCCATTACTGTTGCGGGCATTAAAACT
>QHXC01000076.1 GCA_003222815.1 Acidobacteriota bacterium
TGGATAACGGCTCTTTTCTACAAGATGCTGGGCATCAGCGAATTTAGTTCGCGAATATCAGCGGCTATTCACGGCCTTATGGGTGTCGCACTGGTTTATTTCGTGGGCCGAAAATTCTATTCTCGAAAAGTCGGAATCGCCGCTGGCGCGTTTCTCCTCTCATTCCCAGATTATTTCCGGCTCTCACAGAGTGCAATGTTGGATGTTCCTGTGACGTTTTACATGGTTTTCTCGCTTTTGGCTTATCTTCTAGCTTGCCGAAGCGGAATGTCAATTTGGTATGTCGTCTCGGGCATTAGCATTGGCTTGGGAATAATGACCAAGAATGTCGTCGGGCTCGTCCCGCTCGTGGCTATTGCGCTATTGCATCTGATTGAGCGGAAGCCAAGCAACTTAGTCACGAGTCAATTCTGCTCTCTGTTAGCCGCGTTATTACTGACCGCAGTTCCTTGGCATCTTTGGGAATACGCCAGCTATGGAATATCTTTCCTTGAAAAGTATCTCCTAGGAACAATCACCTATAATGCACTTGAAGTCTTAAACCAGGCACAGCGCTCATCCCCTTTTTTTTATGTCCGCACTCTTTACGCCAATGACCCAGTTCACTGGATCGCGTTTCTGGTGTCCCTACCGGGACTAGCGATCTTGGCAATTCGAAAACATCGCGAGTCGCTTTTAATACTGGTGTATACCGCCTTGGTGCTCCTCTTATTCACCGCATCCAAAACACGAATGCCATGGTATATCGCGCCGGCTTTTCCCACGATGGCTATTTCTGCTGCCGTAGGCATTTCAAAGATTCAGGAAGTGCGCCGCCTCCGCCCTGCGATAACAGTCCTGCTAATCGGATTCTTTATATATTCGATGGCGGCATTATACCGAACGGACCACTGGTATCTCCGAGGAGACGCCGACTTAAAGCAGATCATTCTAGAGTTTAAATCCAAAACCTCTGTAAGTGATGTGCTGTTCTGTTATGGGTTCGGGGAACCGGTTAATACCGGGGCATTTTACGGCGACAGGAAAGTGGTAGTCCTCACTAATTCGAACGACGAGCTTAGGATCCAAACACAAATAAGCGATTATCTTAAAGCGGGCCTTGTTCAGTTTGTTAACAGTGAAGATGCCATGGTCCATCGAGTTTGTTCCTCACGAAATCACGATATTATTTTCAGGAGGCAAGCCTTCCATGTTCTCGAGACGAAGCTCGAAGCGCAGGCAGTGACAACATTCGCCGAGAACGCCTCCTATGTGATCGTTCATCTGCCTTGCGTCGAGCCACGGGAGTTAACTCGTCAAGGCGCAAGTGCAAATTAGCCGGTCGTCATCCGCAAGAGATTAGGCTGGGCGCATTGCTGTATTCAGTGGCTACGATCCTGCAAAGCCGCTTCCGTCGTCGCCAAATTTTGTTGCGCGGTGGCGTTATGGGGCTTGATCCGCAACGCCTGCTCGAAGTGCGCCTTGGCCTCCGGCAACTTGCCCTGACTCTTCAGGACTTCGCCCAAACTGTTGTGGGCCAGGTGCAGATCCGGGTCGATGCGAATGGCCTGCTCCAGATGGTCCACGGCCCCGGCTAGATCGCCCTGTTTGGCCATCGTCACACCGAGCTGATAATGGGCATCGGCAAAGTCGGGTTCGATGCGCACGGCGCGCTCGTGATGAACGCGAGCCTGAGCAAGATCTCCGAGTTTGGCGAGCACGATTCCGAGATTGTTCTGTGCCAGCGCATACTGGGGTTCAATGGCCACGGCAAGATCGAGGTGGGCCTTCGCGCTCGTCAAGTCGCCTTGTTCGTCCAGGATGATGCCCAGGTCGTTGTGGACTTCAGCATTTTTGGGGTCCATCTTCAGGGCTTGCTCAAAATGAGCCCTGGCCCCAGCGAGATCCCTTTGATCACCCAGCAGCACGCCCATGAAGATACGGGCCGGAAGTAAGTCCGGCGCCAGTGACAAAGCCCGCTCGAAGTGAACCGTGGCCTCCCGCAGCCGCCCGGCATCTTGCAGTTCCCTGCCGAGTTGATAATGGGCATTGGGAGAATCGGGGAACGCCTCGATCACATTTTCATAGATCTGCAGAGGTCTGGCGACATTGCCTTTCGATTCCCGCACGAAGAAGAGAGCGGCCGGAATCACGAACAAGAGCCACAGCAGGGCGTGGCGGCTCCAAGCCGGAACCAGGCCCGACGCTAAAACAGCAGACGGCTCGGGAGTGATGCGCCGGATTTCGCCCGCCTCGCTTCCTGGGCGAACGCCTAATGCTTGCCGCGTTTCCGTTTCGCGGATTTTCCAAATGAAGCCGTCCAGATAATAGTGCAGCAGGCCCGTCGCCGTGACCAAGGAGATGGCGATGCGGACCACGGTCTTGTCTTCAAACAGGCTCCAGGCATGAGTCAGCGACCCGAAGGCCAGACAAACGCCCACATACGCCAAAACCAGGATGGCGCGCGGGCGAAATAGAAACCGAATGAAGGGCCCCGCCTCCGGACTCTTCCGCGCCCGGTTCACGTTGAACAACCAGACGATCGCCAGGTACTGAATATCGTGCCACGACTCGAACATCACGAGCCCCATGAACGGGCGCTCGACAACCGACGCGGTGTACTTCAGATAAACAAACGTCACGGCAATGAATACGAACTTCAGCGGGTTCGGCCATCGTCTGTCGCGGATCGCTTGCGACGTGTGGAACACATAAACCAGCGTCACGGCAACAGTCAGCACGAGCCATCCTCGTGCGAACCACGCAAACGCCTGGGCCGGCAGCGGTGGCCCGCCGCTCTCATAGAAGCTCGTGACATACGACGGCAGGTCGTTGTTCAAAACGAACACGCACATCCCAAACCACATCAGGCAGATCATCTGATCCAGCCACGCCGGAGTATTTGGTTCACCGCCTTCGGCGGCCTTCCTGATCGGCGTTTTGGCCGGTCCCCCCACGCCCTTTTTAAGCGTCGGGCCCACCGGCCAAGCCATATTTGGTACACCGCCTTCGGCGGCCTTCCTGATCGGCGTTTTGGCCGGTCCCCCCACGCCCTTGGCGTCGTAGATGCGAACAAATCCGTAGACCTGCATCATCCAGTGCCACTGGCCCCACAAGAGCGCCAAGAGGATGACAATGTGCAAACTGAGGTAGGCGAACCAGGTTGAAATCGCTACAAGAAACAGTGGGGCGAGGATCAGGCGGACTCGAAAGCGCTGGAAGAGCGCCCGGTCCCCATAGGCCCGCAGGATCCCGGGTAGGTAATGGGCCATCGCCAGCGCAAGCCCGAACGTTAGCAGGCCGTTGATCCAGCCGCCCCGTCGCGCGGCCGCAAACGTCAACAGGATCAGAAGCGGCGTCAGCAGGACAAAAGTCATGTCCTGCAGGGGACTGAAAATCCAGCAGTCGGACTGCCACCAGCCGCCCGATTTGGCGTCGGATTCGCCCGGCGGGCGTTGTGTTTTGAGCATCATGATCGCGTCATCCGGGTCGTCGTCATTGTAGTTTATTTATCCAGGGTCCACGGAGAATTTCGTACTCGCGGCCCCTCCACTTGTGTCCTGACATTCGTGCAATCCGCGCAATCCGCGGCTGGACATCCCTGAACCGATTTGCTAATCTCCGCCGCTCCCAGAGTTTGTTCACCAGAATCCAGGCTCGTACACAGCTGTGTTAATATTCCAGCCGATGAGCCATAGTCCATTCGGAATGAGAACCCTATTGATCCTGACGCTCACGGCATCGCTAAGTGGATGTTCCGCCGTGCAGTCCAATCCGGCACAGGCTGACGCGAAAACCATGAAAAACCCCGTTGCAGCGACTGCCCAGTCCATCGCCAACGGCAAGAGGCTTTTTGACAGGTTCTGCGCGAATTGCCACGGTGCGGCAGGCAACGGTGTCAGCGAGATGGCGTCAACGCTGGCTAAGATTGGGAAAATTAAGCCATCGGATTTAACCGACGACAAGTGGGATCACGGATCCACGGATGGCGAAATCTTCGTCGACATTCGGGACGGTGTGGGACCGAATGCCGCGATGCGAGGACTCAACGGCAAGCCCGGAATTAGCGATGAGGAGATGTGGCACATCGTGAACTACGTTCGCAGCATCGGCCCTAAAGCCAGGTGAACTGGTCAGATTCGCATTTCGCTAGTACAGAATTTTTCCTCCGTCCTGAATTACCGCAGCAAACCGGCCAGTGGGTACACTGGCGCAGTGATTTCCGGAGCCGATCTCAAATCGCGGTTCACCTGCAGCGAGCGCAGTCACGTTCAGGGTTCGAGCTTCAACAGCGGAACGCTTTCGACGGCGGGCGGGCGCGGGAGTGCGGCGAGGAAGGCGTAGATATCGGCAAGGTCCTTCTCGGAGATGACCCTGGCGGTATATGGAGGCATCTCCCCGCGCGGCGCCCGCACATACGCAGACAGGGCTTGAAATGACAGCATCGGGCTTGGGCCGATACGCGGCCCTGCCGCGCCGCCTTGAGCCTCATTGCCATGACACTGATAGCATCCGATCTTCATAAAAAGCGCCTGACCCGTCTTCGCATTGCCGGCCGGCGCCGCGGGCGCCGGTTGCTGCGCTATCGCATGGGTTAACCCGATCACCGCCACGAAAGCGGCGCTTGCGGCGACTCTCTCGAGCATTCGCATCGTCCTCATTAGAATGTCGGGCCCACCGGCCGGCCCCTGTCGGTACACCGCCTTCGGCGGCCTCTTCAGGCTCAGGCAAAAATAACTTGGCAGAATCCGCTGCCCTGGATCCGACCGGGGATCTGACCAATGCTCAATTCTCATCCGAAGTGGATGTCGGATTGCCAAATGTTCCACTGCGGCCGCTTCTCCTTTCGGATGAGAATTGAGCATTGGGAATTGAACATTAGTCAGATCCTCCCGAGCCCGCATTCTGCCAAGTTATTTTTGCGCGAGCCCTTAGATTGGGCATCGGCCGGCCCCCCCACCACGTTCTCACCTTGCCTGCGTGACGACATCGACCAGCGCCGGTTCGCCGCGTTTAACGGTGGCGACCGCGCGCCGGAGCGCCGGCCCAAGATCCTTTGGATCCGTGATGGGTCCGTCGGCATACACGCCCAATCCCTGTGCCAGCTTCGCGAAGTCAATGTTGGGATCGGTAAGCGTCGATCCCATGGTCCCACGATCGACGCCGCGGTTGCGCTGGTTGCACATGCGCTGTATGTGCATGATCTCCTGGTGATAGGCCCGGTTGTTGAGCATGACGCTCAGGAGCGGAATGCGGTGGTGTGCCGCGGTCCACAAGACCCCCGGGGCATACATCAAGTCGCCGTCAGTCTGGAGGCTCACCGAGAAGCGGCCGTACTTCTTATTGGCGAGCGCCGCGCCAACGGACGACGGCGCGCCATAACCAATGCCGCCGCCACCCGCGTGGCCGAGCCACTGATACGGTTTGTTGAAGTCCCAGAGCCGGCGCGGCCACACGCCAGCCTCGCTGTAGTAGTTCGACACGAGAGACCAATCTTCATTCCGGATCTGCGCCCATACTTCGGCCGCGACGCGTGCCGTACTCAGCGGGCTGGCGTCCCACGCGTATGTGGCTGCCTCCCGCATACGTTCGCGCGCAGCCTTGCTGGCCTCGGCGAGTTTTGCGCCGCGCTGTTGGAACACACGCTTGCGATCACCTGTGCTGGCACGCCTAACGGCTTCGATCAGCGCCGGCAGTGTGGCCTCCCCATCCGCGGCAATCGCCAGATCGACGTCGGCCATCCGTCGAAAATCCTGGTAGTTCGACCTGATGTAGAGATCGCCGGTCGTGACCGTAGCCAGTTTCGCGCCTGGTTTGGTGACCTTTCGTGTGGAGCGATGCAACTGATCGCGTAAAGCGTTAACGGTTGCCCAAAAATCGGCCACCTCCAGACCCACAACGACATCGGCCTCGCCGATGGCCGCAGCAGCGCGCTGGGTTTGATTGAGAGGATGGAGCGAAGGAAAGTTCATCCGCCCGCCCTGGTCGATGACCGCCGCCTGCAACGTCTCGGCGAGTTCGATGAGCAACGGCATCGCAGCCGGCGTCCGCGCCAGGCGGTCGGCAACCAATACCGGGTTTTCAGCGGCCACGAGAAGCCGCGCAAGTTCCGTCACGGCGCCCGCTTCCCCTTGCGGCATCGCAGGCATGGTCAGCCTCGGAACCGCCAATTTTGTTTTACTCCCGAGCGGGCTCTCTTGAAGTTCCGCGTCCGCCGAGATGAGTACAGGGGCCATCGGCGGGGTCATCGCGATCTTGTAAGCACGGACAGCGGACTCGCCGAAATGGGTGAGCGAGGCCGGCTGATCGTCCCACTTGACGTAGTCGCGAACCATGGCCGCGGCATCCAGGACGCCGTGGTACCACTCCGCGGGCCGGCGAATGGCTGCATCCACGTAATTGCCGATAATGATGTAAACGGGAACCCGGTCGCACCATGCGTTGTAGATCGCCATCGAGGCGTGCTGCAGGCCAACCGTACCGTGAGCCAGTACTGCCAGCGGTTTGCCCTCGGCTTTGAAGTACCCGTGTCCCATCGCCACTGAGGATTCTTCATGACAATTGGTAATGAACTCTGGACTCCGATTGCCCCCATAATTGATGATCGATTCCTGCAGACCACGAAAACTGGATCCGGGATTGGCGCAGACGTATTCGAAACCCAGCGACTTGATAACGTCGACCATATAGTCCGAACCACAAGTGTCCGTGGTGAGAACCTCAGCTTCAGACGCCGCGCCAGGAGTCTGCTGCGCAGCCCCAGCGGCCGGCCGAACGATCGCAGCCGCGCCCGCCAACATCCCGTTCTTCAGAAAATTCCGCCGCTCCATGTTTCCTCGTGAAGGTTTTCGGTTTTGCGCCATAGGGTCTCCTCGCTGTATCCGTATTACGCCGCGGAGCGGACTCTACTCCTTGGCAAAGGAGGGGAGTTTCATCGTCGCCGCTCCGCAGCTTCACAAGGTCATGATATAGATGTCCCGGCGGTAGCGTTGCAAGAAAAATCTGGCCGCAATACGATTGCAGAGGATGGGAGAACAAACTATAGAAGCGGATGTGGTCGTCGTGGGCGGCGGCAACGCGGCCTTATGTGCTGCACTGGTGGCGCGAGAATCGGGTGTATCCGTAACCGTGCTCGAGTCCGCTCCAGTGGAGTACCGCGGCGGCAACAGCCGTCACACGCGTAACATGCGCTGCATGCATGAAACTCCCACGAATGTGCTGACGGATGCATACATCGAAGACGAATATTTCTCGGATCTGCTACGTGTCACCGAAGGCAATACGGCAGAGAACCTGGCAAGGCTGGTCATCCGTGATTCGCCGCAAGCCATCCAGTGGATGAAGAGCTATGGCGTTCGCTTTCAGCCTTCGCTTGAAGGCACGCTGCATTTGAGCCGGACCAACGCATTCTTTCTGGGCGGCGGCAAGGCGTTGATGAACGCTTACTATGCTGCGGCGCACCAGCGTGGTATTCGCGTCCTCTACAACGCCGAAGTGACCGAGCTGCATATCCGTGACGGCAAGTTCAAAAGCGGCAGGCTTCTGCTGAACGGTCAGCCCGCCGAGTTCCGCGCCAAAGCCCTGGTGGCGGCTTCGGGCGGCTTCGAGTCCAATCTGGAATGGCTGGAAGAAGTGTGGGGCGAAGCGGCGCGAAACTTCATCATTCGCGGCACGCCCTACAACAAAGGCAAACTGATCAAGCTGCTGATGGGCCAGGGCGCCGAATCGGTGGGCGATCCCAAGCAGTGTCACGCGGTCGCCGTCGATGGCCGCGCGCCGAAATTTGACGGCGGGATTGTCACGCGCCTGGATTGCCTGCCACTCGGCATCGTCGTCAACAAGCGAGCTGAGCGTTTCTACGACGAAGGACAGGATCTTTGGCCCAAGCGCTACGCGATCTGGGGACGCCTCGTCGCCGAGCAGGCGGATCAGATCGCATGGTCCATCATTGATTCGAAAGTCATGGGCCGCTTTATGCCGTCGGTGTTTCCGCCGATTCCGGCGGCGAGCATCCGAGACCTGGCTTTGGCGCTCGCTCTACCGGCACAGGACCTCGAAGCGACCGTTCGTGAATTCAACCTGGCCGTGCGTCCGGGCCGTTTCGATCACCAGATCCTCGATGACTGCCGCACCGAAGGTCTCAATCCACCGAAGTCCCACTGGGCGCAGGCCATCGACCTGGCGCCATTCTACGGCTATCCTTTGCGGCCGGGAATCACGTTTACGTATCTCGGCGTGAAAGTGAATGAACGAGCGGAAGTGCAGGGGCTTGGCTCTCGCACCAACGTTTTCGCGGCCGGCGAGATCATGGCCGGCAACGTTGTCGGCAAGGGCTACCTGGCCGGGCTCGGCATGACCATCGGCGTAGTATTCGGGCGCATCGCCGGAAGGGAGGCCGCCCGTGCAGCCGCTCAGTAATCTCATCGCAGAAGGCGAACGCCTGATGGTCATCTGCAACGCCTGCCGCTACTGCGAGGGCTATTGCGCCGTGTTCCCTGCAATGGAGCGGCGCCTGAATTTCAGCGAAACCGATCTCAACTACCTGGCGAACCTGTGCCACAACTGCGCTGAGTGTTACTACTCCTGTCAGTACGCACCACCACACGAGTTTGCGGTGAACGTGCCCCAGGTATTCGCCCAGATCCGAGCGCGATCGTATCAAAACTATGCCTGGCCGGGATTCGTGCGTGTGGGCGCATGGTGGGCTGTGACGGCGGGTATCATCGTTGCAGCCTGGCTCGCAGGCGCGCGTTCGGCGGCGGGTGCGAACTTCTACGCGGTGATCTCCCATGAGGCGATGGTCGCAACATTTGCTTTTGTTTCCGCGTTCATCTTAGCGGCGTACGTTGCTGGATTCCTCCGCTTCTGGCGCGAATCGGGAGAGAGCCTGGCGCGGTTTTTCCAACCCTCGACCCTGCTTCAGGCGGCACGCGATGCTCTCTGGCTGAAAAACCTGGATAGCCACGGCGTGGGCTGCACGTATCCAAATCAGCAACATTCACAGGCCCGCCGGCGTTTCCATCATTGCACCTTCTACGGGTTCCTGCTTTGTCTGGCGTCGACGACGGTCGCGGCCGCGTACCACTCTATATTTGGATGGCAAGCGCCGCATGCGTACTTCAGCGTTCCCGTGGTGCTGGGAACCCTTGGCGGCATCGGGCTGCTGATCGGCCCAGTAGGACTCTACTGGCTCAAGCGGCGCCGGGATACGGCCATCGTGGATATCAAGCAAGACAGCATGGACATGTCGTTCCTGGCACTGCTGTTCCTGACGAGTTTGACGGGATTGCTGCTACTGGCGCTGCGTGAAACCACCGCAATGGGAACGCTGCTTAGAATTCATCTGGGCATCGTGTTGGGTTTGTTCTTAACGTTGCCCTACGGGAAGTTCGTGCACGGCATCTACCGTTCCGCGGCTCTTGTGCGCTCCGTACTGGAAGCCTCGCGAGGTAAGGATTAACGTCGAGATCAAACCCATCAGCCCGGCCAGCGCGAGCCACGCGCCGGGCATGGCGGCGTTGCCGGTTTCGTGAATCAGCCAGGTGGAAACGGCGGGGGTGAAACCGCCGAAGATGCCGGTCGCCAGGCTGTAGGCAAAGGAGAAACCGGAGACGCGCACGTTCGCGGGCATGACCTCCGTCAGGAACACCACCATCGAACCGTTGTAGCTGCCGAAAATCATCGAGAACCACAGCGCCGCGGCCAGCAGCCGCCCGAAAGACGGCGCACTGACTAACCACAGCAGGACTGGATACGGCGTGACGAGCGCGATCGTCGAAAACAACAGGAGCAGCGGCCGCCGTCCGACTCTATCCGACAAGGCGCCCATCAGGGGCAGCAAACAGAAATTCGAGATGCCCACCAGCAGTGTCACCAGCATGCTGGAACTCGTCGAGAGATGAAGCACGCCGCTGCCATAGGTCGGCATGTAGGCAGTGATCAAGTAGAAGGTGACCGTGGTGGTGATGCTTAGCATCATCCCCAGAATCATCAGAGGCCAGTTCGCGATCACAGTGCGCCAGATTTCCGAAGTACTGGGATGGTGCTTTCGCGCGCGGAAGTCATCGGTCTCGGTTAGCGAGCGCCGCAACAGCAGGAGAAACGGGATCAGCATGGAGCCGATCAGCAACGGAACACGCCATCCCCAGCCCGCCATCTGTTCCGGCCGCAGCGTTGAGGAGAGAACCAGTCCGATCAGGGCCGCGAAGATCACCGCCACCTGCTGGCTGGCGGATTGCCAACTGACAAAAAATCCCTTGCGGCCGGGAGTGGCGATCTCGGCCAGATAGACGCTCACACCACCGACTTCGACGCCCGCCGAAAGCCCCTGCAGCAGCCGGCCCGCCACTACCAATAGCGGCGCGAACAAACCGATGGTCTCGTAACCGGGCATGACGCCTATCGAGACTGTCCCCACAGCCATCAGCGAAAGCGTCAGCAGCAGGCCTTTGCGGCGTCCATGGTGGTCGACGTAGGCGCCCAGCACCACGGCCCCCAGAGGGCGCATCAGATAGCCCGTACCAAAGGTCATGAACGACAGCATCAGGGAGGCGTACTCGTTCTGCGTTGGGAAAAATGCGCGCCCGATGGCCGCGGCATAATAGCCGAAGACCATGAAGTCATACATCTCGAGGAAATTTCCCGCAGCGACGCGGACGACCGCGCCAATACCTGATCCGGAGTGCGATCTCGCCTGGAACTGATGACTCATGCGCCAACCACCTGCGACAGTTTACTTCTTTTTCAATGCCGCGCCACAGCTTAGCGGGAATATTGAAACAGCAGCCGAGTCGAGGAATAGCTGGTCGTGCCCGAGAAGGGCATCTTCCACCGAGACTTGAAGCCCGCCAACGTCAAAGTCAAGGTGGACGGGAGGGTCAAGATCCTCGATTTTGGGCTCGCGAAAATGGCCGCAGAAGAATCAAACCAATTGGGCGCCAGACCCACGGTGTCACGTGTGTGCAACGCTGAGCTGTGAAAAGGAGGGGAAAAACCCGTGAATTTAATTCGACTGAGTCCGACTCCAAAAAGAAGCTTCGTCTCCCGGATTTTCGCTGTAGACATTCTTGGGGTCAACGCCTATATCCAAGATCAATCCGATCCAGGGAGCGTCCATTTCTTCCCAACTTTGTTCTCCGCCATAGACGTCTCTATTGGGATCACGAGCGAATTTGTTATTCAGAGAATTATCAAAGTGCGACATCACCCGGAGCTTCGTGCCTTTCGGTATCTTTAAAGTTCTTTCCAGGTTGTACGTCATCTGCCAGTTGAAATCATAGTGCGGCTGATTCAGTATCGTTTCAACTTTCCCGTCCGGATACATCAACATGTACTTCATGTCCTTGCCGTGTTCATGCATATGGATACTCATCACGGCCAGTTCAGCATCCATGTTGAAGATCACGTCTTTTGGAGGCGCCTCCCAATTGGAATCTCCCGCGGGAATGCGCCATCGCTGCCGATCATTCCAGCCATCATTACCCCTGGGCTTTAAAGCCCTCATGCTTAACTGCCGTTGAGGTTCTTGTTTTGCGACTACGAATCCAATCTTCGTGACATCGGTAACGGCCTTGCCGATCGGAGTCCAGTGAAGGCTGAGGACCACGTCGGTGTTCGCCGGGATTAGATATGCCGTCTTATAGTAGGCATAATCCAGAGGGGCAGCACCCGGCCTGTAGAAACCCTCAAAGCCTGCAGCAGCGCCGTCAGGAATCAGGTCGGTCTCGGGGGCAGGACACACCTTACTAGAATCATCGCTGCAAAATGTGACCCGCTGGGGTCTCGGCTGTCCTGGGATGTGGACCCCGGCCTCATCTCGCTTGATGTCGGACCAGAAAAACTGGCCATACTTCACACCATCCATATGAGGTGCAAAGCGGACACCGGCGTGATGCATGACAGCAGGTACGCCAGGGCGAATTTCGATGCTTGTCACCCAGGTATCTTTCTTAAACGGGTTGGGTAGCACCATGATCGTGTTCTCAACCCAGCCTCTCGCCGGCACGTCGAATGGGGGCACTTCTATGACAACGTCTGGGTTCGAGCGCCAGCCCTCCACCCACTGCGCTGGAGGAGGAGCATCTTTGGTGTCGCCTTCAATCGCACCGCCATCGGCCCATTTAGCAATGGTGTCGATCTCGCTCTGCGTCAGGCTGAAATTATCGACGAAATGCCCATATTGCGGATCGAGGCCACCCGGGGGCATTTTTCTTTCGATAACCGCCGCTTTCATCGCCTTGGCCCATGGACGCGTGGTTTGGTAACTGAGGAAGGACATCGGCGCAACCTCACCTGGGCGGTGGCAGCTCTGACATCTAGCCTGCAAGATCGGTAGAACGTCTCCATAAAAAGTTACGGTTGTACCGGTCGTTCCGCGGTCGCCCTGACCAAACGCCGCAGCAGAGAACAGGAGCAGGCAGCAAAGTGCAATTCCAATTGACCGCATGACTGGCCTCCTCAAAAACTGTCCAGAAGGAATTGGATGACAGTATACGACGGAAAATCAGCAAATGGAATTCGTTGAACTGCAACGCGGGCCGTCATAGAATGCGCTCATTGCAACTACTCATCTTAGCGAGGCGAAAGTATAAGCCTACCCTTGACGGTTTTACCCACCAGCCAATCCGCTTCAGCATGATCAAGAGGCCTGCGACCTTCGCTGAAACATTATGAGACGTGTAATGGAGAAACAGGTGGAAGACAGACAAAGAAGGAAGGGCTGGATCCGTTTCCTGAAAGCAATCGCTGGGATTGTGGCGGTGTCGTTCGTCTTGGCGCGTACGCAAGTCATGGCGCAATCAACGGCGCAAATCAGTGGCGTTGTGACCGATCAAAGCGGTGCCATTTTGCCTGGAGTTGAAGTCAAGGTCACGCAAACCGACACTGGGATAACACGCTCTGCCGTTACCAATGAGACAGGCTTGTACATTTTGCCAAATCTGCCCATCGGTCCTTATCGCTTAGAGGCGGCGCTGCCGGGTTTCCGCAGCTATGTGCAAACGGGAATCGTGCTGCAGGTCGGCAGCAACCCCGTACTTAATATGCTGATGGAAGTGGGACAGGTTTCCGAAACGGTCGAAGTTCAGGCCGACGCCGCGCTTGTGGAAACACGCAACACGGG
>QHXC01000234.1 GCA_003222815.1 Acidobacteriota bacterium
CCGCATCAGACAGAATCTTGAGATTGCGACTGGCCTGCTGGAGTGCCTGCTTGATGCTTTGGGCTTCACGGCTGTTTCGTGTCGTCTCCTGAAGGACGGGGTCCTTGAGAATCGTCATCTGCTTGCGATAGGACGGTTCATGTTTCACGAAGAACGGATCGCTGAAGAACGCCGGCGTCGTTTCGTACACGAATATTGAAAGATCGCGCGTCAGCGTCGCGATGTACCCGACATTCCGGCGCTTGAGTCCGGCAAGGAATGCGGCGGGGACGTCCTGGTCGCGCACGCTGTGCGCGAATATATCGACTCCCGCGTTCAGCAAACCCTGGGCATCCTTCAGGTAATACATATGCGCCGCAACCCTGAGCCCGCGTTTATGCGCCTGATCGATGAGGGCGCCATAGACTTCCGGTGTCATATCGCTGGAATTGCCATTGATATGCATCTTGATAATGTCCACCTTCATGTCCGCGTAGCGATCCACGTTTTGCCGCGCTTCATCTGGTGTCTTGGCGGCCCTGATGCTCGGGCCGGCGGCATACAGCCGCGCGCGATCGAGAGTTTCGTGTGCCTGTTCGTCGCGGAGTTGGAGCGCTTCGTGAACGTCGGCCGGTGTGGTTCCAAGGACGAAAACGGTGGTGACACCATAGTCGGCGTACAACCGGAGCTGCGCGATCAATTGGCTGCGAACGGGCAAGGTCGATTCGGGGTCGGCATTCACGTGAGCGTGGGCATTGATAAGACCAGGCACGATCGTCTTTCCGGTTACATCGACACGGACCGCTCCGGCCGGGATTTGCACGGCGGACCGCGCGCCGATGGTTGCCACACGTCCGTTACTGATGACGAGCGTTCCCTGCTCGAGCGGCGCGCGTCCAGTGCCATCGATCAGCCGCGCGCCCGTGAAGACGACAGTGCTGGGGGCAGGTGCCTGCGCAAACGAAGGCTGGAAGAAGAACCCTGCCAGAACGAATAATGTGCCGAACAAGACCGCCGCCCAGAGCGTTGAGATACGAATCATCTTGGTATACTTTCTCACTTGTTTCACCTGCGCCATCCTGTGGCCGCTAATTTGATTTGGCAGCCGCCTCGATGACTTTCATGAAATCGGACCAGGGAATCGGCTTCCCGTGGATAGGTACGATCCGGGAAACGTCCAGTTTCAGCATACGCGTTTCGTTGAAGAAATTCCTCATGTCGGCCGTTGGAGTCGCCGGAAGCGGCCGGTCCGTGTCGACAAGGTCCGCCTCGATCAGGAGCCGCTCCTTCGGAAGATATGCCATTAACATCCCTTCCACGTGCTGGAGTGGCTGGACATAATAGATGTTCATGGTTCGCGTCCCATCCGTCAGCACGTAATTTTCCCGCACCGTTTCATACTGGTAGCCTTCAGCCAGCTCCGTCGGAGGCCACAGGGACAACATGTCGGGCTGCAAGGTTCGCGGCGTATAGTTCAAAACATCGTGGGTGTAGAATTCCAAATTTTTCCAGTGCGTGATGATGGTCGCGCCGATATGCATATACGTTCGGAGTCCACCGGCATGGTCAAAATGCTGATGCGAATTGACCACGAAGCGAATCGGCTTGTTGGGGATGACTTTGACGATTTCTTCAATCGCAGCCAGGTTGCGCTTCTCGTCGAGGGGCGCCTCGAAGACAGCCACGAAATTGTTGAACTCGACAGCGACGCTGTTGTGTGACGCCCCGCCCAGCAGATACACGCCGTCGGCCAGCTTTTGCGTTTCCACGGCGACCGGGAAGGTTGCCTGCCGCACGGAATCTGGAACCGTGACGGGGTCGGCGCACACGTTCGGCTTGACGTCCTTCATGGTGCCGCCAAACGCATTGTGGCCGGCAGTGATGCTCTGGGCTTGGAAGTTATCATCCCATCCCTGGTGAGAATGCCAACCCGTTGGGAATTTGATACCGTTCCCCACATCCACGTAGCTGCCATTGGTGAACTCGTGCTCGTAATTCATGTCCCCGAGAATGGGATTGGGAACCCACGTGTGGATCCGCTGGAGCATGTTCTGTCTGTTGATCGTGGCGTCAACACGGTACTTCCCGAGCACCGAAATGGAGACGACCGTCATCTTCTCTGGTTCCGTGGTCGGACCGTCGCGGCCCATTTCTGCCAGTACCCACCGCCAGACGGCCTTCGGGTTGGCGCCTGGCATTGCAGCCGCTTTGAGGAAGCCGTGCGGGTTCAGATACAGTTCAATCGGCCATATCTCGGCAATGTCCGGAGGCACCGCAACCGGTTTACTCCCGGGTCCGTCCATGTACCAACCGTAGTTACCGTTGACCATGAATATCTGGTGTTGGTTCTGCTGTAGCGGTGCTCCATCTATCCAACCCACACCATATTTCCACATTGCCGGATTGAGTCCCGGTTTGCGATCGAATTCCTCCTTCATGGTCCAGGTTTCCCAGTTCATTGTGCGCGTGTAGTTAGCCAATGCATCGATGCGTGGCCAATCCACATTCTTCTCTGCCAATTTGAACTGGCCCACGGCGCCGTCATAGGCCGTTCCTGAAATCGTCACGCATCTTAAATTGTCGGTTCCTATGGCCTTGCGCGCAGCCTCCAATACGGGCCGGGGATCGACATAACCTGGCCCGACCTGAGTGGCGGGAGACCTCTGAGCCGCTGTGTATCCGCTCATCAAGCCCACTAGTCCAAACACGATCCATAATCTGTGTGCCATGCTTATCTCCTGAGTGTTCGATGATTGTCTAGTGTACGACTCCCGATTTCAATTTTTTCCATACGGACTACCGGCTGCCCGACTGGGCGGGCGCGGTCCAGGGTTCGATGCGCATCAGCGCGCCTTCGCTTTCAGCAGTCAGCACGTACAGAAAGCCATCGGGGCCCTGGCGCACATCCCGAACACGTTGTTGGAGTTCGCGGAGCATTGACTCGCGGTGAAGCTCCTCCCACTTGTCATTGAAATCAATCCGTTCGAGATGGCCGGATCGCGGGACTTCGCCCTGTCGCATGCCGCCCACAAAGACGTTGTTTTTCCAGTTGGGGAACTTGTCGCCGGTGTAGAAGGTCATGCCGGAAGTAGCGATCGAGGGCACCCAGAAGACGAGCGGCTGCTCCATCGCCTCCTGCCACGGCTTCTCCGTCACACGCGCCCCGAGATAGAACCGGCCAAAGCTGACGACGGGCCAACCATAATTCTTACCCGGCTGCAGGACATTGATCTCGTCGCCGCCGTTGGGCCCGTTCTCGCTTTCCCAGATGGCCCCGGTGTCCGGATTGACAGTGAGCCCCAACGCATTGCGGTGGCCCATCGTGTAGATCTCCGGCCGGTATCCCGGACGGCCGGCAAAGGGGTTGTCCGGCGGAACGGTTCCATCGTCGCGCAGTCGCAGCACCTTGCCTGCTAAGTCGTTCGGATCCTGCGCGCGCGCCGCGCCCGGCGGGTCGCCGACGCCAACCGTCATGTACACCATGCCATCTTTGCCGAAGACGATCCGCGACGCGTTGCCGCTCTGAATCGCGGAAAAGATGTCGCGGACGTCCATGAGTGCGGTACCGTCCCGTTCTCGCTGAAGCGTGGATGCAGCGCGAGGTCCATCAGACCCCCCAGGCCTTGCGCCTGCACCCGCGGTACGCCCGCGATCGGATTCGGATCGAGCACGCTGTTACGCACGATGCGCAGGCGTCCAGGACGCTCCGTAACGAGGATGCTGCCGTCCGGAAGAAACGCCATGCTCCAGGGCTGATTGAGTCCTTTAGTCACGATCAGACGGATCTGATGCTGAATGCCAGTGTCGAGAACAATCGGTCCGTCCGGGAGCGGCGGCGACGGCCAGATGATCGGCGGCGGC
>QHXC01000235.1 GCA_003222815.1 Acidobacteriota bacterium
GGTATTGCCTACCACAATGAAAATCGGTGCCGTCCAATCCTGAAATCCACGCAACCTGAAGTAGCTCAGATTCAGCATCGACCATGAAAATGGAACTTCACCGACAAAGTCGTAATTGATGCGGATTCCGGTCGGCATCTGAACTTCAAGTTGGCTATCCCGAAAATCAATGCGTCCGTCGAGCAACAGTTCGGCCAGCCAGACATCGCTATTCAGAACGTGGACATCCACCTTTGGGATATTTCTGTCGCTGAATGCGCGATCCAACGGCGGACTGAACAATCCTGTAACCGCACCGCTGTACAGTTCCAACAGGTCATCCTGGACAGGGAGCGTCAATTCGGTAACCTGAGGCGGCTCCAATTTGCTGGCAAGCGGCAAATATCCACACAGGGGATAATGAGGTGTTGATGTAGCTCCAATCGCGCGTTGTACAACGCGATCTTCGTAATGACAGGGAGCGAGGCGACGCTTGAGTGCTTTGCTCAGATCCGGCGAAGCATCGAAATTATCGAGATACAAATCTCGAATCTGCGGCTCCAGCATTTCTCGCACTTCCTCGCGATTGGTTGAATTGTGCTGCTGGACCCATGCGTCCACTTGGCGGTCCACTAACTGCCGGAATTTCTCAGGCCGACCAATTTCCCAGTCTCGTGCGGTACGGTGATATTTAAAGATGTAATCAGGATCGTATTCCTTGAGAATGGCCCAAAAATACGGATGAATCTTTGATCCGTATGTCGGAATGAGGATGAAATGTCGTCCTCCCCAACACTGCGATGCCCACTCGATAACGCGACGAATTGTCAATTGCCAGTCTTCATCAGCTTCGTTAAGAAGAACGGCGACTCGCGGCGTTCGCACCCCGGCGAGGATTGTCTTAAATTCTAAATGCTGCGATGGATTTGGCATTGGAAGGTTGGATTCACCTCATGGTCATTTAAGCCGAAGGTTCAACCGAAGGCAATCGAGTCGGTCGGGATAGGCGCGGCCATGCCTCTACTCGACCTGCATCAATTCCGAAAATGACACGCGGAATGCCTCGCCAGCTTGTTCAGGCTCTTCAAAGAAAGGTTGACGGTGCCGCTTCGATCGAGTATCTCAGGGACCGTGGAACCGTTAAAAGTGTCCGGCAACGATAATACAAGCTGCAAAATCAGTTAACGTATTGATTTTATTGAAATACGCAGTCGGACAGATGCCGGACGTCCTGGGATGGCAATCTTAGAAAATGCCAGTTGCCCTGGGAAAATGGCGCGCACATAGGCACGCACTCGCAAAAGATGGATAGATAGCCGCCCTACCTTTTCAACGCGACCGGCCTATATTTGGTTCATGAACACGTTCTTCGTCAGCGTGCTCGACCTTCTCTTTGTTTGCAAGTGATACCCTTCGACTATGGGAAATTGGACCGAACGAGAAGTGATGGAAAAATTGAATGAAGGCTGGCTACTCAGTGGCGACATCGGCGCAGATGTTCCGTTTGGTCTGATCAATCCAGCCCAGACGCGACCAGGCGCTGTTCCCCAGATAGAGGCCCAGATTGTTCGGAAATTGCATAAGAAGGGAGTTCTTGTTCCGGCTGCTGTGCCAGGCAAAAAGATGATGTATCGGAAGAACCCGCATTAGGCTTCCGGACAAATCAGCAATTCGTCATGCACACGTCCGGGCAGAATCAGCGCAACAGCAAAAGTTATCGGGCCGTCGGAGTTTTGCATTTGTAGCTTTGACTTGTTCCGAGCCCTCACGATAATTGACGCTTTACCGGGGTAATTGTAATGGCGGAGATTCATATTCATGAGGGGGAATCGATTGAAACCGCCGTCGCTTTCAGCACGGCGCTGCCGTGACTCGGAATCACATACGGCGTTTTCCAATTTCTGCATCCAGACTTGTTTCTCAACGAAATCGCTCTCCAGTGGTTGGGCCGAATGTTGCCTCCAGAAAACACCGTCCATGAGTTGCCGGTTCGTCTGACATCCTTATATATACGGATCCCTAAAACCCCACGAACGGAACCCGGGAAAAATGACCTTCACTACTGCCAGCGGGAAGTGTCGGTGAGGCCCACCGTCGGCGAGTGTCGGGCGTTGCAAAATTTCTTCATCGAGGTCCATTTGATCTCCTTAAATGGAGCGGATATCCCCTCGCGCTCAAAGATCACGTTGTGATCGCGTCTCGCCCCGATTTTTCGGTCGGGTCATGCGGCGTGGCGCCGGACTTTGCGACGCATGTCCGATTTGAATCCAGCGATGGTTTTCTCTTGCAGAGAGTACGGCAGCACTGGTTCAGACAATTTCGGCATTTCGCTGACGACAACAACACCTTTGGGACTGACAGTGTACAGTTTCCGGTCGTATTCTATCTCCCAACCGACCTGAAAATCCGCTGGGATCTGGACACCTTCCTCAAGGATCGCGCGCCGAATCCGCGCGCCTGGCCCCACGCGCACACCTGGCATAAGCACGGATTGCTCTACCGATGAGTCTCGTTCGATACGGACTCCGGGCGACAACACAGACAGTGCTACATGAGCGCCGCCACACACGTGGGGGCCATTGTGAAACGACGCCGGGCCTGAATGCCATCGATTCTCCCTGTACGGATTGAACAACGGCTCGGGCCGCACCAAGTCCATGCTCGCGTCGTGATAGCTGTCGATTGTTCCAATGTCTCGCCAATAACGCGGCTCCCCTTTCATCTCATCCCGGAAGTCGTACGCATAGACGCGGGCGGAATCGATCAGCGCAGGGATGATGTTGTGTCCAAAATCGTAGCCAACCGCGCTCTGGCAGTTTTCGACCAAGTTCCGGATGAGAACGTCCCTCTTAAACACATAAACGCCCATGCTGACCAGCGCCATGTGGATCTGCAAAGGCAGCCCACGAGGATTCAGCGGCTTTTCCTCGAAGCCCGTCACTCGGAAATCCTTGTTCACTTCAAGCACACCGAAATGCGTTGCGTCTGCTATCGGATACTCAATTGCAGCAATTGTGACATCCGCATTGGTTGCTACATGCCGTGACAGAAGCTCGCGGTAGTCCATCTCGTAGACGTGATCGCCGGAGAGAATCAGCACATACTCCGGCTTGGCCGAATCAACCACTGCCAAGTTCTGGAAAACGGCGTCCGCAGTTCCGCGGTAGCGCCTGCCGGCGGCGGGAGCGAGACATACCAGCTGGTGGCTGTCTTTTCCTCCCGTCTTCCAGAGTTCACTCCACCGCTGGCGAATGTAATCGTGAAGGACCTCATGACGGTATTGAGTCAGAAGTGCCACGCGGTCGAGTTTCGAGTTCAGGCAATTCGATAGCGTAAAATCGACAATTCGGAAAACTCCACCGAACGGTATCGCCGGCTTCGGGCGGAACGCAGTCAACGGGTAAAGACGCTCACCTCGGCCTCCTGCCAATATCAATGCTTGAGTCCCTGTCGAACTGCTCATTGATCTGACATTCATTGCCCCTTCTTTTTTGCTGAAGTAAAAATGGTTTATTATTTTACACGATTAACATTGATGTAGATAGAATATTAACTTATTGTAGTTAAGTACGCCTCACCAAACCGGGCCTCTGGCGACACCCAAACGACGTACAAATCTATTCGACGAAAGTCCAAAAGGAGATCTAAAGACGACAGTACGACCTTTGCACGATCGTGTTTTGATAAAGCGCGTTGACGAACAGGAGACGGTGAGAGGGGGAATTATTATCCCGGATACCGCTAAGGAGAAATCTC
>QHXC01000236.1 GCA_003222815.1 Acidobacteriota bacterium
TTACGGCCAGCGCTCCTATCGGAGTCACAGTCCTGCGCGGCTTCACAAATGAACGTGGTGAGTTTCTGGTATCGACCCTGCCGGTTATCGACCCATCTGTTCCAGCGTCTATTCTGCCGATTTATCTGCCTCACTTTGCGGTGGGTGGGGGCTGGAGAACGGAACTGGTTCTTGTAAATACGGTGGATGCTCCAGTAACGGGTACGTTGGCGTTTGTGGATGGCCTCGGGAACCCGGTAACTGTACCGGTCGGGACCGTGACGGCGAACAGCATAGATTATTCCATTCCGGGCAGAAGAACCCTCAAATTCCTGTTACCCAATGCCGGACCAACAGTACAGACAGGATCCGTCCGTATCATCCCCACAACAGGGGATCGAACACCGATACCCCTGGGCATTTTTTCATTCACTTCTGGTGGTGTTAGGGTTACCGAAGCGGCGATCACCGGGACCCGCGGAACCCAATTTCGAACATACATCGAAAATTCGGGCGTTCTGGGTTCGGTTGGATCCATCCAGAGCGGCTTGGCCATTGCCAATGCGGACCCGACGGCGGCCACTGTACGCCTTGAAGTGTTCCGGCTGGATGGGACTTCTACAGGCCTGACCAGTTCATTAATGATTCCTGTTGGCGGCAAGGTTGCGAAATTCGCCAATGAGATCTTTCCGTCTTTATCAAGCAATTTCCAAGGGATTCTTCGAATAAGTTCGTCCAACACGCTTTCTCTCGCAGGTTTGCGCGGCCGTATCAACGAACGGTCAGACTTTCTGATCTCGACCGTGCCACCCGTCGAAGAACTCACTCAGGGATCGTCTGCCGCAGTCGTCTTCCCACATTTCGTGGATGCCGGCGGTTACACGACGGAGTTCATCATACTCAACAATGGGACCGATCAGACTTCATCGGGAACGGTTCTCTTCCGCACGACCGGCGGGCAGCAGTTGGATCTGGTTGTTCAGTAAATGAAGATGCTCTGTTGCCGCTGTTCCTCACCTCGAGGCAGGACGGCATGATCCGGATGCTCGTTCCGGACTCAAGCGTTGCCGGGAACCGGTGATCATAAGGAGGCTCAGTAATGGATAAAATTTTTCGTTATAAAAAAGTTTGGCCGTTTCAGTTGTTGTTATTGGGTTTCATCGTCTGGCTGGCTCAAGCAATTCTCGCGCAGGGCCAAGTGGATAGAAAACCCGTGGTCATCGAGCGGCCCCCGCTGCGTTTCATCAAAGATCCCAATCCTAGCTTTAGCGCCGTGGCCGTCGATTCCGACAGCAACATGCTTGTGGTCTCGGACGAAAATATGTTTCGAATCATGGAGTACGACCGTCGAGAAAGTACTCCTCCCCGAGCTCGTCTCACAGAACCCAAGCGGATCATTTCGGGAACAAACACCAAGGCCGAGATGATATGCGGAGTCTATATCGACCCCAAGACGAAAGAGATCTATGCCCTCAACGGGGACACGCAGAACTGGATGCCGATTTTTTCTACAGATGCTCGCGGAAATGTGGCGCCGAACCGGGCGCTGAATATTCCCGGTCACCCTTTCCAAATGGCGGCGGACGAGGAGAAGCAGCTGCTCTACATGACCATCCAGAGCGACAACAAGATCGTGGTTTATCGTAAACAAGCTTCCGGGGGAGAAAAACCCCTGCGGACGATTCAGGGCAATGACACACACCTGGAGGACCCGCACGGAATTGCACTGGACTTTAAAAACAAGCTCATCTTCGTGAGCAATTTTGGCAATGCCAACTTGAGGGGGGAAGCCGGCTCAGGACGATATGGAAAGTTTGATCCGCCTTCGATTACTGTTTATCCGATGGAAGGTTCAGGGAATATCAAACCTGTACGTATCATTGAAGGACCGAAGACATTGATGAATTGGCCTGCACACATGGCCTTTCACGAAGAACGCCAGGAACTGTTCGTTGCCAATGATGCCGACAATTCGATCGTGGTATTTCGCGCGAGCGATGAGGGCGATGCCGCCCCGATCCGAGTCATCAAGGGTCCCAAAACCGGGATCAAAAGTCCGCCGGGAATCGCGCTGGACGCGAAATTGGGAGAACTGTATGTGGCGAATATGGGAACACCGTCGATAACGGTTTTCCCAGTGGCGGCCAATGGGGATGTCGCTCCGGCTCGAACAATCCGAGGAGGGCCCGCAGGCGCCGTGGGTCTCATGATCGGGAATCCTGGAGCCGTCGGCTACGACACCAAACGCGAACAGATTCTCGTGCCCAACTGAGTGGCTCATCCGCAGATTGCGATATTCGCCAGGTTGGCGAACGGAGGACAAGCCCCAGTTCGAGCACTATATGGTCAAGCCAGCAAACTGTCTCGAACAATGCATGACGTCCGCTACGACGCCGTGCATGACGAAATTGTTGTACCTGTTCCCTACGCTCAGGCAATCCTGACGTTCCGCGGAGCCGCTGATGGACAGGAAGGCCCCATTCGAATCATCCAGGGTCCCAAGACCGGAGCGATCGGCAGCCGGTTAGACGTGGACCCGATTCACAACGAGATTTTCACGTATACCGGCAACACTGTGACGGTTTACCCGCGCGAAGCCAATGGTGACGTCGCGCCCATCCGTGTCATTAGAGGTCCGGATACCCAGTTGAAGCGCCCGTACGGGATCGCTGTGGATCCGATCAACGATATCCTGGTCATCGGGTTAAATAGCAATTTCGGATCTGACGAACCAATTACGCTGGAGGACAGCGAGAGCCTGGAGAAGGGCGCAATTCTCGTGTTCAATCGGACGGACAGTGGCAACGTGAAACCGCGTGGCGTCATCCGCGGGCCGAAATCGGGAATTATTCGGATTAACCAGATGCAACTGTATCCGCAGCGCAAGCTGATTGTAGGGGCTATGCCAGGAATCATCGATAACATGGAGCCGGACGGCGCCTTCTTAGGAGTCTGGAGCTACGACGATAACGGTGACGTCCCGCCAAAGTGGAAGATTCCAGCAAATGATCGGACCAAGCTCAAAAAGCCCTTCGGTGTGGTCTTGAATCCGAAAAATAAGGAAGTGATTATCTCCGACATGCGCAATCAGGGTGTTCTGGTGTTTTCGCTACCGGAAATCTTCTGAGAATGCCACGGTCAGCAATTCTTGGACAATTGGCGGACCGGCCGCTGCAGAAGTGCAGGTTTCTGCGGTCAAGCCGCTAGGCGCGCAATCGCCTTTGACCAAACCCGGAGAATTGATACAAACGCGGGCTAAAGCCCGCGACTACATGTTGCGACAACGTTTCGGCAAAGCATGTAGTCGCGGGCTTTAGCCCGCGTTCGCATTGCTTGACTTTGATTATCAGTCCTCTGATAATCACGCCACTATTCAGGCACATCATGGATCCTGGAATTTGAAGGAGGCTCAGCAATGAGTAAAGCTCGTCGCATCTGGAAGATTGGGCTGCTATCGGTGGTTTGCGCCGGCTTGGTTGTGTGGCTGGCTGACACGATCGCGCGTGGAGGTTGGGAGATTTCAGGGCTTGTCTATGCGGGCCAAGCGGCCCAAAGCCGGACTGAGGCCAGAACGATTACGATTGAGCGGTCGCCGGTGCGGATGATCAAAGATTCCTATCCTTCCTTCAGCGCAGTGGCGATCAATGCCGACGAGAACATGCTCGTGGTGACTGACGAGAACTTGTTTCAAATCCTGGAATACGACCGCCGAGACAACACCCCTCCTCGAGCTCGTTTTACGGAACC
>QHXC01000237.1 GCA_003222815.1 Acidobacteriota bacterium
CACTACGGGATTATGATCTCGGGATGCTGCGCGTCGTCATCATAAAACCTAGCAAGTACGGCATGACCGGTTACGTGGAACGCTTTCGCCGCGGGTTCATGCCCAACAGTACCGTTCCATACATTCGGAGCATGACTCCGTCCACAATCGAGGGAGAGCGAATTGAGACGTACGCAATTGATGAATACGTCCAGACGGATCTCGGCTACCTTGATCTCCTGCGCAATCCGAGTTCACCGACGCTGCTGGCGGTTGTCGGCGTCCAATCACATCAATTTCAGCGGAGCCTCGATCTGGCAGCATTTGCGCGCGCAAATGGGGTCCGGCATTGCGTTATCGGCGGTCCCCATCCAATGACGTGCGACACGAGTGTGCTCCATAACCGCGGCGTCAGCTTCGCGATGGCGGAAGCGGAAATGCTTTGGCTGCCGATTCTCCGGGATGCAATACGTGGTGAACTCCGACCCGTGTATGGCCGCAATCAGCGGTGGGCTCAGGAACTTCAGGCGCCCGTGCTGGAGCCACCCTCCGCGCGAGACCTGCGACGGTACGTCGTCCCGATGCTCGGCATCTATCCCGCGCGGGGTTGCCCGTTCACTTGCAATTTCTGTTCGGTGATCAAGATTGCCGGAAGACAGATCCGCAGCCAAGCGATCGACGTAACGATGGAGAGCTTGCGCAAAGCTCGAGCGGCTGGCGTTCGGCTGGTCATGTTCACGTCCGATAATTTCAACAAGTATTCGGAAGCGCCGGATCTTCTGGAGCAGATGATCGCAGAAAAGATCCGCATTCCATTCTTCGTCCAATGTGACACGCAGATTGCCAGGCAGGAAGACTTCGTTAGCCTGCTTGCAAAGGCGGGTTGTTTCGAAATGTTTGTCGGCGTGGAATCCTTCAAACGTCAGACGTTGCTCGCCGCTCATAAAGCTCAAAATCATCCCTCAGCATACGGGGAAATCGTAAAGCTCTGCCGCAAATACGGCATCGTCAGCCATTTTTCCAATATCCTCGGTTTTCCCGACGACACAGCGGCCGCGATTCGAGAACACCTCGATGTACTGCGCGGTCTCAATCCGGACGTTGCTTCGTTCTACATACTCACTCCAATTCCCGGAACCCAACAGTACGACGAGTTCCTCGCGGCTGGATGGATCACCGAACAAAATCTGGATCGATACGACGCTACCACGACAACGTGGAGGCATCCGAATCTCAGCTCTGCTGAACTGGAGGATGCGCTCTTCCGTTGCTACCGCAAGTTCTACACGGCAAGCCATATACTCGGCACTGCGATTTGGACGGATCTTCCCAAGATCCGCTGGAGTCTTCGGCCCAAGCAGCTTTGTTCCGATTTTCTTCCTTATATCGGCCATCCGATATTCACTCGCTTCGCGGCGGCGAAGAAAATGCATCCAATGTCAGGCGGCGTGAGCAGGGTTCAGGTGGATTCGTGGTGCGACTACCGCGAACTTCGGAGACGCCGCTTCGGCCTGGATCTTGTCCCTTTGCCGAAGAGTCTCGAACTTTCTCAAGCCGATGCGGAACTGAACCGCCAGGCCAAAATCGCAATTTGATAATCGGTGCTTGTTAAAGCCAGTAGAGAAGATATCCAGCGATACGCGGACAATTACCTGCGCGAGCAGGACGGAATTGCGCTCTACCGCGCATTGTCCAAGGCGGAGAAAGACCCATCGCGGGCCGAAATTTTTGAAAAACTCGCCAAGGCGGAAGAGCGGCACGCTGCGCGATGGGAGCGGCTGCTGAAAAACAATGGGGTGCCTGTGCCTGCCTACACACCGGGCTGGCGGATCCTAATGTTGGGCTGGCTTTCCAGGCGATTCGGAACACAACATGTGCTGCCGGTGGTCACAGGCCTGGAGTCGAGGGATCAGGATGTATACCGCGGCCAGGCAGAAGCGGTTGGAATGCCCGCCGAAGAGCGCAGTCACATGCGGACGCTACGCGCTATGCAGCGGCGAGGAGAGGAAAGGCCGGAATCCATCCTGGACCTCGAAGGATGGCATCGCACCACTTACGGAGGCAGTTTACGGGCGGCCGCGTTCGGTGCGAACGACGAGTTGCCGGGCTACTGGCCGGGGCTTCTTCCATGGCGGCCGGCGAGTACGTCTCCGTCCAATCGCAACGAGAATTGTACGAGCAGCAGATCGAGGTTGAGCGGCAAGAGCTGGAGATGTCGCCGGAAGAAGAGAAGGAAGAGCTGTCATTGATCTATCAAGCGAAGGGCATTCCCAGCAAGCAGGCGGAAGAACTTGCAGAACGAATTCTCGCGAACCCGGATACGGCGATTGACACGCTCGCGCGCGAAGAGCTTGGCCTGGATCCCACTGCATTGGGCTCGCCGTGGATTGCGGCCGCCAGTTCATTCGTTGCTTTCGCTACAGGGGCAGCGATTCCGGTCCTCCCTTACCTTCTGGTCAGCGGTAACGCCGCATTCCTTACCAGCGCCATCGTCTGCGGAGCCTCTCTTTTCCTGATCGGCGGCTTAATATCGTTATTCACCGGACGTGGTTTTGTTTACAGCGGGCTCCGCATGGCCAGCATCGGGGCGCTGGCTGCCGCGGTGACGTATTTCATCGGCCGATGGCTTGGCGTAACGATCGGAGGATAAGCCGCCAATGACGCGAATTACGCCAATGCGATTCGCGTAATTGGCACAATTTGCGGCAAATCGTTTGATACAATTTTTACGCCTATGAACACTTTTAATTCGCGATCGACGCTCAAGGCAGGCAACGCGGAATTCGATTACTTCTCGCTGGAGACAGCGGAAAAGGCCGGCATCGGATCCGTATCGAAGCTGCCGTTTTCGTTGAAGGTCATGCTGGAAAACTTGCTTCGCTTCGAAGACGGACAAACGGTCACGGCCGCCGATATTCGAGCAGTCGCAAATGCGGCCGTCTCCCCGCAATCCGAAAAGGAGATCGCTTTCCGGCCCGCGCGCGTGCTGATGCAGGACTTCACAGGAGTCCCCGCCATCGTGGATCTTGCGACGATGCGCGACGTGATCCATAAAATGCGTGGTGATCCAAAGCGCATCAATCCCCTGCAGCAGGTGGATCTTGTCATCGACCACTCTGTGCAGGTCGACCAATTCGGCAGCGCCAGCGCCTTCGCTTTCAATGCAGATCGCGAGCTCGAGCGCAATCGTGAGCGTTACATCTTTCTCAAATGGGGCCAGAGGGCATTTCAAAATTGCCGGGTGGTTCCGCCTGACGTAGGAATCGTTCATCAGGTTAATCTGGAGTACATTGCGAAGGTCGTGTTCGTCGATCAAAAGAACGGAAGAAAGGCCGCCTATCCTGACACTCTCGTAGGCACGGATTCTCACACGACCATGATCAACGGACTCGGTGTGGTGGGATGGGGCGTTGGCGGTATCGAGGCGGAAGGCGCAATGCTTGGACAGCCGCTTTCGATGCTGATTCCGCAAGTCGTCGGATTCAAGCTGTATGGCTATCTACGGGAAGGTGCCACAGCAACAGACGTGGTGCTCACCGTCACACAGATGCTTCGGGCGAAGGGTGTGGTCGGCAAGTTCGTCGAGTTTTACGGTCCGGGACTTTCCAACCTCAGCCTTGCCGATCGTGCGACTGTCGCGAATATGGCGCCCGAATATGGCGCCACGATTGGCTTTTTCCCCGTTGATTCCGAAACACTCAACTACTTGCGGCTCACTGGGCGCGAAGCTGAGGAGGTTCTGTTGGTGGAAGCCTACTCAAAAGCCCAGGGGTTATTCCGAACTGACGCCAGTCCGGATCCTGTATTCGGCGACTGGCTCGAGCTGGACCTTTCGACCGTCGAACCCAGCCTGGCCGGCCCGCGCCGCCCTCAGGACCGGGTGCCTCTAAAAAAGTCGAAACAGATGTTTCGGGAGGCTCTGCCGGGGCTCGCGCCGCAGACCAAGGACGTGAGCAACGTTACGGTCAGCGACAACGGCCACAAGTACGATCTCGGTCACGGCTCGGTCGTGATCGCGGCGATCACCAGTTGCACGAACACGTCGAACCCTTCGGTCATGATTGCGGCAGGTCTTCTCGCGAAGAAAGCGGTTGAGCTGGGACTGGAAGTGAAGCCGTGGGTGAAGACCAGCCTGGCGCCGGGCTCGCGAGTCGTGACGGACTACCTCAAAGACACAGGTCTAATGCCCTACCTGGAACGCCTGCGCTTCCACCTGGTGGGCTACGGCTGTACGACGTGCATCGGAAACAGCGGACCGCTTTCCGATCCCATCGCATCGGCCGTAAAAGACAACGGGCTGGTGGTGGCTGCGGTTCTCAGCGGCAACCGCAATTTTGAAGGGCGAATCAATCCTTTGGTGCGCGCCAACTATCTGGCTTCGCCGCCGCTCGTCGTCGCGTACGCGCTGGCCGGCAAGATGGATATCGATATCAGCTCCGAGCCGCTTGGTCAGGACAAAAGCGGAAAGCCTGTCTACCTTCGCGACGTGTGGCCTTCACAAGAGGAAGTCATGAGCGCCATAAACGCTTCGGTCCGCGCCGAGATGTTCATCAAAGCATACGAAGAATCGCTCCAGGGTGATGAGCGATGGAGAGGAATCGAAGCGCCATCCGGTGAGCTGTTCGAGTGGGATCCCAATTCCACGTACGTCAAACGTCCGCCGTTTTTCGACGCGATGCCGCGGCAGGCACCGGCGGTTCAGGACATCCCTGGCGCGCGTGTGCTCGCGGTGCTTGGCGACTCCGTGACGACGGATCACATTTCACCCGCTGGCTCGATTCAGCCGGATGGCCCAGCCGGGAAATACCTCATCGCGCACGGTATCGCTCCCAAAGATTTCAATTCCTATGGCGCCCGGCGCGGAAACCATGAGGTGATGATGCGCGGCACATTCGCGAACATTCGTCTGCGTAACCATATGGCGCCCGGCACAGAAGGCGGCTGGACCGTGCACTTGCCGGATAAGACGCAGACCACGATTTACGACGCGGCCGTTCAATACCAGAATGAAGGCGTTCCGCTCATGATTATCGCTGGGAAAGAATACGGTTCAGGCTCGTCGCGGGATTGGGCGGCCAAGGGACCACGGCTTCTCGGCGTGCGAGCAGTACTAGCGGAAAGTTTCGAGCGTATCCACCGCAGCAACCTGGTCGGCATGGGCGTGCTTCCGTTGCAGTTCCAATCAGGAGAGAATGCCGAAAGCCTGGGCCTGACCGGGTTTGAGAGTTTTGACATCGAAGGCATCGCGAGCGGCATCAAGCCCGGGATGCTCGTAGCGATACGAGCGCGGAAGGGAGGAGGAAATGAAAGGAGGTTCCAGGCCATCACACGCATCGATACACCATATGAGATTCAATACTATCAGCACGGTGGCATCTTACAGTACGTGCTGCGGCAATTGATCGGTTGATACAACCAGGGCGGAATCAAGAACGCCCAACTGGATAAGGAAGTCAAACCCCTCAATCTGACCGCCACGGAGAAAGCGGATCTGCTGGCCTTTCTGAAATCGCTCAACGGCGAAGGTTGGCAGATAAAGCCCGCCATCACGCTGCCTGGGGACGCCAAGACGGGAAGCTAGTAGCGAATCCGACTTCCTGGAAGTGAAGCACGCTTGAGGCGGTCCGAGACATGCTACGATAGCTGTTTTTTTGGAGCTACTATGTCTCAAGTCCGCCGGCGGCTGTACAAATACTACGACCTCGTGATGGCGCTGTTCGTCACGATTCTCCTGTGTTCCAATGTCATTGGCGCCGCAAAGGTATGC